>JAQVXN010000114.1 GCA_028709135.1 Bacteroidaceae bacterium
ATCCAAATTAAAATCAGTTTGAAAATGCTTCAGAATACAATGAAAATAATGGGGAATATACCTCACATCATCGTCGGCAATAAGTATGATGTCGCCACCTGCATTTTTAAGGGCATTGTTTCGATTTGCAGCCAAACCACGACCTCTTAAAGAAACAACTCGAACATCATCTCTATTAAAATTACAATCTTTTAAAAGTTCCAACATTTTGTCGTCAGAATACTGAAAAGAGACCAAATAACTCACGTTCTCCATTTTAGGTAAGAAAACACGTGAAACTTGTTTCACTCTTTCATCAAACGTGCAAATCAGAACTTCAAGAGTCATTTCTTATGTTTTGGAGATGTATTTTTGATATAAATAATTCCTTGCAGCATATGATTAAAAAGGGGCAGGAAATGGGCCATCTTTTTGTGAAATGAAGCAAAAGCAAACTGAAAGGCCTTTTCATAGGCAAGCATACCATAAACATAATATAAAAGGGCGCCGAAAGAGCGTTGTACTTTAGTATCAACAAATATCAGGCGAGATAGAAAAATTGCTGACGTTTGTATAATTTCCTTAGGGAAATAACGAATGGTGAATCCTTTGCGACGAGCGTTTTCTAACCAAATTTGCTCTTCGTAGCAAGACAGATAATGAGAACCTAATCCAAAACGAGAATCAAAGGACAATACGCCTTGTACTTTTTTGCGACGAGATACCATTTCAATTGTTAGTACGGGAAGTAAATCCTTAAATGTCTTATAATCGCGCTGAACATCATCATATTGGCGCAAATCACGGCCCATATAAGTCTTTGTTTTAAAGAGGGCAATATCAATATCTGTATTGTTTTCAAAAGCTTCCAAAATAGTATTCACAGTGGAAGGAAGAAATCGAATATCGTCGTCAATTAAATAAACAAGGTCAGACTGCGCATATTTCAGAGCGTTATTACGATTTGCAGAGAGGCCCTCCCCTCGCAGTTTTACAAATGTAACATCAGAACGATTGATTAAATTCTCTGGTATGAGTTTCAAATAATCATCTTTTGTGTATTGAAATGAAACCACATAGTGTACGTTTTCCTGCTGTGGCATCAACAGATCCGTCATTCTTACAATGCGGGTATTCATGGTGCATATTAAAATATCCAGCGTTAACATACAAAATCATTTAATGTAGTGATTATATAATTTATTTCTTCTTCGCTTAACGATTGGTTGAGCGGAATACTGACCTGATTCCTGCAAATATGCTCAGCAACGGGGAATGAAAGATTATTAAATTCTTGATATGCCTTTTGCAAATGCGGAGGGATAGGATAATGTATTAATGTCTCTATATCTTTTTCTTTAAGATAGCTACGCAGAGTATCGCGCTTGGAACAAAGAATCGGGAAAATATGATACACACTTTCATCCCATTTAACTCCTCCATTATAAGGGAGTTCTAGCTTTTTATTTCTGATCTCCGTAAAATATCTGTACGCCATTTTTTGACGACATTTATTATCATAATCCAGACGTTTCAATTTTATGCGAAGTACGGCCGCCTGAATTTCATCAAGACGACTATTGATGCCTTTCTCTTCATGTACATATTTACGACTCATGCCATAATTGGCCAACTCATTGGCATAGTCTATCACAGCTTTGTCGTTTGTGACAATAGCTCCACCATCACCCAAGGCGCCCAAATTTTTTCCTGGGTAAAAACTGAAACCGGCTGCATCGCCGCATGCACCTGCACGCTTTCCATCCTCTGCGATTGCTCCATGAGCTTGCGCTGCATCTTCAATTACTTTCAAACCATATTGTTGAGCCAACAGACGGATTGTACTCATTCGACAAACTTTCCCATAAAGATGTACAGGCAAAATTGCCTTAGTATGTGAATTTATCAATGGTTCTATAAGTGTTTCATCAATTAGAAAATCGTCTGTCCTGACATCGCAAAGTACAGGGCGCAAACCAGCCCTGTTAATGGCTTCAATAGAAGCAATAAAAGTAAAAGCAGGAACAATAACCTCATCGTCGGCCTTCCAACCTAATAGATCTTTATATGATTTCAATATAAGAGTAAGAGCGTCTAACCCATTGGCCGTACCCAAACAATAAGAAGTACCACAAAAATCTGCAAATTCACGTTCAAAAGCATGTGTCTCTGAACCATATAGAAACCATCCAACATCAATCACATGTTTAATTGTGCGACTTAAATCAGGCTCAAAAGTCTGCGTTATTTTTTGCAAATCCAAATATTTGATTTTCATTACTTACAAATCTATTTCATACTGATCATAACATATGGCCCTTCCACCAAATCCTTCTTTCTGAAAAAGAAGTCCATTGTTAAGGTAGGTGCCTTCATGTTCCGTCGAAATTCCAAAATCCAAATAGTGATATGACTTGCATTCGCTGGCTTTGATCATTGTTTGGAATAGTAAATCGAGAGCTCCCAAATCGCGCCCTATGTCATTTGATGCAATGTATTGGACATGTATGACTTCCTTTGTAAGATATGTCACACAACCTGCAACAATCTTACGATCATATAAAGCCGTGATAAGTTTAATATTATCTGGAAAATGAGATTTTAATAATTTGATTTCATCGATGGAATGTACCGGCTTACAATCATGATACTTTAGCAATACCGTCGATAGAATAATCCAAAAAGCATTCCAGTCATTTGCATCTTTTGATTCACGTACTGTAATTCCGTTATTTTGAGCTCTAGTCGCATGACGCTTTCTAAGTGTAGAAAGTTCTAACGGTTTTTGTAAATCTATTGTAGAGGAAATCGCACGTGCCACCGTATGGGCATTTTTCCGAAATAACCAATATAAATCCTCTTGTGCCGGATATGTATGATAAATGTAAGGAATAGGCTTATAGATAAATTTTCTAGTTAAAAAGGTATCTTTATAATATTCCAAAGCAGTATCAAGCATTTCTTCAACTTGAATATAATTAACTTCCGGATGTGCAATCAATCCACCATAAGTTAGTCCCCCGTGTGAATATACAGTATTATCAGTAAAGTTAGCCGGCAAACAACCTTGTAGCTTCCCTTTTTCCAGAAAAAGAAGAGAACAATCCCGATATCGACTACGATGATAATCCATATAGTCGCGTAATAAAAGAAATGTTCCGTTTTTCGAATTCAGAATCAATTCATTCCATTCCTGTTTATATTTATCGTCGTATTTTACAATTTGCATCTTACTTGTTTTAAATACGTCTGATAATCACTAATATATCCATTTTTATCATATTCCATGGAGGCTGCAACAACACATACAGTGCCTGGTTTGAAATTTCGAAGTACGCACCAAACACCTGCCTTGACAACGATACCACAATTTGGAGATGAAAGCGAAAACACATGGTGGTATGTGCCATCGTCAACATAAATATCAAAAGCTCCAGATACTGGAAAAATGGCCTCGGAACATTTCCAATGAGCATGACCACCTCGTTCCGCTTCTGCAGGAACGCCATAAATCCAGAATATCCTTTTGATTTCAAAAGGAATGTCCATGCCTCCTTCAGCAAAGCATAAAGTGCCTCGCTCATCTGAAAACGGTTTCAGGTTGATCAAGTCGCAATCTACGTGTCCTTCTATAGTCTCGTACATCATGTCTTTCTTTGCCACAAATTTAGCCAAAGAAAATGGTTTTTCTACAATTTCTCTCAGATTTTTGTTTTTTTGATGGTTTAACATGTCCTAAAAATGCCGAACATAATAGAGTTATATCTTTGAGGTTAAGTTTCTTACTATTCGTCAATAAAAACTTGTTCTGAATAAACTATTTCTTAACAGAACCATTATGAAACTTATATATAATTGTAGGACATCTAATTTGTGACGCGGTGCGTTTCTTTTGTGACGCGACGCGTTTTTTTCATGACGCACTGCGTTTCTTTTGTGACGCAGTGCGTCACCAACTTTGATTGAGCATGTAAAAATGGGGGAAACACGATCAAATCAATTCTTTGAAAGCAACGAGTTTATTTTACGTCCTGAGCATTGAATCGGAACAATTTGTTAAACCCCAACTTTACTGACAGTGCCGAGAATTCCCCATAAAATAAGTTATACAAATGTGTCAAATCACCTTTCTTAAGTTATATTGTGTACTAATTGTACAGAATAGAGTGCTTTAGAAATTGCATATTGATGTATTTATGTATTTTGACGAACTCAAATAGAACAAGCAGACCATTCTTTATGAAGTTCTTACCTTGTAATTATAAATAAAGAAAATGTGGTTTTGGTTACATCAGTAATCCCAAAACCACATTTATCATTAGTCCTTTTTATCGATAAACGTAAAAAGCAATGAATTCAATTAATCTTTTGATTTATGATCTTCTCGAATGGCTACACGTCGGATTTTTCCACTAATCGTTTTTGGCAATTCATCAACAAATTCTACAACGCGCGGATACTTATAGGGTGCTGTGACTTGTTTTACATAATTTTGGATTTCTTTTGCCAATTCGTCTCCGGCTTTGTCCTTATACTCTTTAGATAAAACGATGGTTGCTTTAACCACTTGACCGCGAATGGGATCAGGTACTCCTGTAATTGCGCATTCTACAACTGCGGGATGCGTCATTACTGCACTTTCTACTTCAAAGGGGCCTATACGGTAACCGGAACTTTTAATTACATCATCAGCACGACCGACAAACCAAAAATAGCCATCTTCATCTCTCCAAGCCATATCGCCTGTATAGTAAATACCGTCATGCCAAACTTCATCTGTAAGTTTCTTGTCACGATAATACTCTTTGAACAATCCGAGAGGTTTTCCTTTATCTGTATGAATAACTATTTGTCCCTGTTCTCCTGCTTCCACACTCCTACCCTCTTCATCAATAAGATCAACGTCATATTGTGGATTTGGAACTCCCATACTTCCTGGTTTTGGAGTCATCCATGGAAATGTGGCAATTGTTAAGGTTGTTTCAGTTTGACCAAAACCCTCCATGAGTTTAATTCCTGTCAGACGTTTGAATTCATTAAATACAGAAGGGTTCAAAGCCTCTCCAGCAATTGTACAGTATTGAAGTGACGACAAATCATATTTTGACAAATCTTCACGAATCAGAAAACGAAATACTGTAGGAGGGGCACAAAGAGATGTAACGTGGTACTGTTCAATTTTATGCAGAATATCAGGAGACGTAAATTTATGATGGTCATAAACAAAAACGTTAGCACCAACAAACCATTGTCCATATAATTTCCCCCAAACAGCTTTGCCCCACCCTGTGTCAGCAACTGTAAGATGCAAGCTGTCCGGGTGAAGATTGTGCCAAACAGAGCCGGTGACGATATGTCCAAGCGGGTATGTAAAATCGTGAACAACCATTTTAGGTTCTCCGGATGTGCCACTCGTGAAATATAATAAGGAATAATCGTCGTTTGTATTAACAAAAGCAGGGCGCTTAAAAGGAGCTGCATGTTCAATGCCTTTTGTAAAATCCTTGAATTCTTTAGGAATTAAAGGGCCCACGCTAACAATTTGTTTCACAGTCGGACATTCAGGCATTGCCTTAAGAATATGGTCCGTTATGACTTTTTCTCCTGCAGTAATAATAGCTTTAATCGAAGCTCGTTGGCAGCGATATACAATATCTTGATTAGTCAGTAAATGAGTGGCAGGAATGCAAACTGCACCTAACTTATGGAGAGCTATAATTGAGAACCAGAATTCATAGCGACGTTTTAGAATAAGCATCACCATGTCGCCCTTACCAATTCCGAGAGATTGAAAATAAGACGCTGTTTGGTCTGAATAATATTTGATATCCTTAAATGTAAACTGACGATAGTCGTCTTGGTCATTTGTCCAAAGCAAAGCTTTTCGTTCAGGTTCTATACGTGCCCATTCGTCTACTACATCGTAAGCAAAATTAAAATTTTCGGGCACATTAATATGTAAATTTTTAATAAAATCCTCTTGAGAGGTAAAATGAGTTTGTGATAAATATTTTTCCAGCATGAGTTTTTTTAGATAATGATAGCAATGAATTGAGCCTGTTCTTGATGAAGTGCTTTCATTCCATGAAGTAAATTGGCATTAAAATAAAGAGAATCGCCCGGATTTAAAATTAAGTCTTTTTCATCTAAACGAATTTGAAGGCAACCTTTTACAACAAGATTAAATTCTTGTCCAGAATGCTGATTTAATGTAATTGGTTCGTTACTGGGCTCTACAGTAACTAAAAATGGATCCGCGAGCCGGCCTTTAAAGCCTGATGCCAAAGATTGATATTTATAAGCTTTTGTGCGTTCTATTGAAATTCCCTTCCCGCTTCTGGTTAAAAAATATTTGGACATTCGCGGTTCTAATCCAAACATCAGTTCGTCCAATGAAACTCTAAATTTTCGTGATATTCTTTGTAACATGGAAACAGAGATGTCACTTTCTCCTGTTTCCGCTTTTTCGTATTCTTGTTGATCAAGTCCTGCTTGTTGTGC
>JAQVXN010000115.1 GCA_028709135.1 Bacteroidaceae bacterium
AATGGACGGTATTGAACTTACATTCGATGACGATGCGTTGAGCTTTATTGTGGACAAAGCAGTTGAATACAAATTAGGTGCACGCGGATTACGTAACATAGTGGAGACAATCATGCGTCCTGCGATGTTTAACTTGCCGTCGCAGAGGAAACGTCATTTTAATATTACGCGCAAATTTGCAGAATCTACTTTGGAGAATTTGAAGATTGCCTAATTTATTAGGTTTTTAATAAATAAGAAATGGCTTTGAAATAATTATCTCAAGGCCATTTTTGTTTTTTCAAAAAAGGTGTGTTTTATCAAGAATATGATTGGAATCTACTTTGCCAAAAGTCCAAATACTGTTGTGCTACCTTCATATAATGATGGTGCTTTTGGATATAATCAACACTCTGTTGCGAGAATTCTGGGATCATTTCCGGATGTAATGCCAAATTGCGCAGGGCGATGTAAACACTTTCTTCATTGGGGAGTACGTTTATAATGGGATGGAGCGTATTCTCTTGTAGAATTTCATAGTTTTCAGGTTCTCCGCCACCTACGACTACCAATCCTTTTGCCATGGCAAGGAGCGCATTCATGGCCGGTGTATAAGAGTAAAGCTGATCCAGCATGACATCACAAGAATTCATGAGCTGCTGGTATTCTGCAAAGGGCACGGATTCCACTCTGACAACAGTGCAGCGATCGGGCAATTCTTTTTCAACGCGACGTAAGGCTCTCAGCATGATATCTGTACCTTTATATTCACTGCGGGCTTTCTGTACACCGATAAAAAAACGTACTTTGTCGATGTGATGCGATTGTATCGGGATCGTTTTATTCGGATTAATGGGGAAAGGAATAAATTTTAATTTATTCTGAAAATATGGACGGTAAGAGACATCATATTCATAAAGTCCTGAAATAATGCCATCGCAATCTTCCGCAATAGCGCGGTTAAGTTTGCCTTTGCTACCGAGTAACCAATCATGAATCCAAATATCATTTTCTTTTGAATGACGAATTTCGCTACCCATATTGAAATCACTGTAGCGGAATGTGGTGCAGTCCAAACCGGCTTTTACCCAATAATAGTCCATACCAAAAGCTCCCATGAAAAGGCTTTTATTTTGTTTCCTGATTTTGTGATAAAAGTAGGGAATCTTATCAGCCTTCAAGCTTAAAAATACGGGGTTGATGAGTTGAACGACGTCGAAATCTTTCAATTTTGGCAATAGGCGGAAAACGTGTAGCAAATAGTTCAACGTAGCGGGAATGGAAGTGGAAGTGCGCTTTAATGAGATGTCACGCGGATAATTTTTCCAGCCGTCACCGTCGGAGACGACAAGAACATCATGTCCCAATGCCCGCAGGCCCTCTGCTAATGTGGCGTGAACATTGCTGTATTCACCTAATAAAAGAATTTTCATTTAGAGACAAAGTTATCATTAATAACTGAAAATAATTATCTTTGCAACAAAATATGTTTGGAAAAGTTTTACAAAGTAACGATAAAAGCAGTAAAGCCTATAATCACGTATTAAAATACACGGGAATATTTGGCGGTGTTCATGGCATCACTGCCGTGCTGTCTGTTGTGCGTAATAAATTTGTTGCAGTATTGCTGGGCAGCGTAGGTCTAGCGCTGATAGACATCTATAATCATGCGATGGTTTTACTTGGAAATGCAACACAATTCGGCATTTCCACAACAGCAGTGAGAACGCTTTCGTTCCTTTATGAAAAAGGTGATGAGAAGGAATTGTCTGAATATATTAAAGTCATCAGGAGTTGGAGTCTTTTAACGGCGATTCTTGGTTCTGGCGTGTGTATTATTTTTGCACCACTTATCAGCAAGTTTACTTTTGGAAATTATGATTACACGTTTCAGTTTATTCTTCTTTCGCCAATTGTCGCAATGCTTTCCATTTCAGGTGTTGAAACGGCTATTCTCAAGTCTTTGCGCCATTTGAAAGATTTTGCCTATGCTACAATGATCGGTGCTGTTTGCACCTTGTTGATTTGTGTCCCGTTTTATGTGATTTGGGGGCTTAAAGGCATTATTCCTGCGCTGGTTCTGAGCACCATGGCTGCGACGGTTGTAAATTTGTCGTTTTCATTACGTTTGTATAAATGGAAGTCAAATCCATTGTCTCGCAAAACATTGAGCAAGGGCATGGACATGATAAAGCTGGGACTTTCTTTTATCTTGGCGGGAATTGTGGCTTCTGCAGCAGAAATGTTTGTGCGTTCTTTTCTTGTGGACCATGGTTCGTTGGTAGACGAAGGTCTTTATTGTTCTGGTTTTACGCTTGTGGTTTCTTATGCCAGATTTGCATTTGTCAGCATGGATGTAGATTATTATCCCCGGCTATCGGCAATTTGTAATAATGTAAATGAAATGAATGTTGCAATTAGTCGGCAGCAGGAAGTTTGCGTATTACTGATGGCGCCTTTCCTGATCTTTTTTGCGCTGTTTTTACCTTATATTATACATTTGCTTTTTGCCAAGAGCTTTCTTCAGGTTGTGCCTATGGCTCTTTGCGCAATCTTTTATATGTTTTTTAAATGTATTACCACACCTATTGGCTACACTTCTTTGGCTAAGGGCGATTCGGTGATTTATTTTGTAATGGAATCTGCGTATTATCTGGTTTTTGTCGGTTTAATGGTGTTCTGTTATACGCAATGGGGACTCATTGGTTGTGGTGTCGCGCTTTCTCTCTCGAATCTGTTTGATTTGATCATAATTTCGGTTGTTTATCACTTTCGATATCATTTCTGTTTTTCAAAACGCACTGTTTTTATTTGTATGGCTCAGGGTTTGCTCCTTGCTCTTTGCGTTTTGATGGCGTTTGAAACTAATCTGCTACTAAAATATAGTATTGGATTACCTCTTTTAATCGTGTCTGCGTCCGGATCAATGTACTTTTTATATAAGGAAACTTCATTTATTGAGGAAGTTAAAATCAAGTTACATCAGATCGTGAATCGGAAACAATCGAAATAGTATCATTTGCGTTGAGACTTGTAACAAAACAAATATGTGGGAGTTACTTTTCTGCCAAAATGTTTGTTTTATGTTTGTTTTTTCTTAATTTTGTGGCGTAAAGAATATTTTAATACACAAGTTAAGTATGAAAGCAACACAAGTAGTTGATGATTTAATGAGGAGGTTCCCGAATGAACCTGAGTACTATCAGGCCGTGACGGAAGTATTGAATTCCATTGAGGATGTTTATAATGAGCACCCTGAGTTTGAAGCAAACAATTTGATTGAGCGTTTATGTATTCCGGATAGAATATATACTTTCCGCGTTACGTGGGTTGATGACAATGGAAAAGTTCATACCAATACCGGTTATCGAATTCAGCATAGTAATGCTATCGGTCCGTATAAGGGTGGTTTGCGTTTTCACGCATCTGTAAATGTTTCTATTCTGAAATTCCTGGCTTTTGAGCAAACATTTAAAAACGCATTGACAACTCTTCCTATGGGAGGAGCAAAGGGCGGTTCCGACTTTAGTCCTCGTGGCAAGTCAAATGCTGAAGTGATGCGTTTTTGTCAGGCTTTTATGTCTGAGTTATGGCGCAATATCGGTCCTGACACGGATGTTCCAGCAGGTGACATTGGTGTAGGTGGTCGCGAAATAGGATTCCTTTTTGGCATGTATAAAAAATTGACACACGAATACACGGGAACATTAACCGGTAAAGGTCTTGAATTCGGTGGTTCTTTGATTCGTCCGGAGGCAACAGGCTACGGAAATGTTTATTTCTTGAAACATATGCTGGCAACTCGTGGCTTTGATTTGAACGGAAAAACGGTTTGCGTTTCCGGTTCCGGAAATGTGGCTCAGTATACAGTTGAAAAACTGATTGAAGAAGGAGCAAAAGTGGTTACTCTTTCTGATTCTGACGGTTATATTTATGATCCTGCCGGTATAGATGGTGAGAAGTTGGCTTATGTCATGGAATTAAAGAATCTTTATCGTGGTCGTATTCGTGAGTATGCAGAAAAGTACAATGTGAAATATGTTGCGGGTGCACGTCCTTGGGGTGAAAAGTGTGATATAGCACTGCCTAGTGCCACGCAGAATGAAATTAGTGGTGAGGATGCTCAAAAACTTGTAGACAATGGTTGTATTGCAGTTTCGGAAGGAGCTAATATGCCTTCAACTCCTGATGCAATCAAAGTTTTTCAGAATAATAATTTGCTATATGCTCCGGGAAAAGCTTCCAACGCTGGAGGTGTTTCCGTTTCAGGTTTGGAAATGACTCAAAACTCAATGAAGTATAATTGGAGTCGTGAAGAAGTTGATGAGAAATTACAACAGATTATGGCTGACATACATACACAGTGTGTGAAATATGGTACATTGTCAAATGGTAGTGTTGACTATGTGAAAGGTGCCAATATTTCAGGCTTTATGAAAGTTGCTAAAGCTATTATGGCTCAAGGAGTAGTGTAAGATTTTTACAAGAAGACTTTGTAAATTTTTTGAATAATGACTGGAGCAGCTTCAATAAGTTGCTCCAGTTTTGCTTCTACTATATTATGATGCTGATGTAAAGTATGTGACGCGGTGCGTTTCTTTCGTGACGCAGTGCGTTTTTTTTGTGACGCGATGCGTTTCTTTTGTGACGCGGTGCGTCATTAATTATATAAAGGCTTTTGATAGGATTAAAGACCATTTAGAGATGTTCCCTGATTTTATTTAAAGCAAGAATGTCTCCAAAAAACGAGCAGACATTCTTCCTTCGTGTTTAGACATCCAATATTCCGAAAAATAAAGCCCCTTGAATTAGATCAAGAGGCTTTTATTAAATGCGTTATAGGGGAACTGACTAAGAAAAGTGCAGTTCATTTTTTTCTTTCAGATGGGTAATGTGTATCAGGTTGTTTTTTATTTCTTTACCGCTCAGTAGAAAATCGCTGATGCCGTCTTCCACATAAGATTGTATAGCTCTTTTCAAAGGGCGTGCACCATATTTTTCATCATAGCCTTTGTTAATGATGAATTCGCGTGCTTTCTTGTCCAACTTGAAATCATAACCGATTTGTTTCATGCGTTCATGCAATTTTTGAAGTTCCAAGTCGGCGATGTCGCCAATGGAGTCCTTGTTGAGTTGTTCAAAAATGATGATGTCGTCCAATCTGTTGATAAATTCCGGTGCGAACTGTTTGTTTAGCGCTTTGTTAATGATTTCGGTATTCGTAGCTTGTCGATTTTCATCATTATTGTTATCTTCGAAACCAATACCTCTGCCGAAGTCTTGTATTTGGCGTGTGCCGCAGTTTGAAGTAATGATGATGATTGTATTTTTGAAATCTACCGTACTTCCATTGCTGTCAGTGAGACGGCCTTCGTCCATTACTTGGAGTAGAATGTTGAATACGTCCTTGTTCGCTTTTTCAATTTCATCAAGTAAAACAATGGAGTAAGGGTGGCGACGAACTTTTTCAGTTAACTGTCCACCTTCTTCATATCCTACATATCCCGGAGGAGCTCCTACAAGGCGACTGGTAGCATACTTCTCCATGTATTCGCTCATGTCGATGCGAATCAGGGCATCGGGTGAACCGAACATAAATTCTGCCAATTCCTTGGCGAGGTATGTTTTTCCAACACCGGTAGGTCCCAGAAAGAGAAAAGTACCGATAGGTTTGTTCGGGTCGCGTAGGCCAATGCGGTTGCGCGTAATGGCTTTAACTAATTTTTCTATGGCTTTGTCTTGTGCTGCCACATGAGTCTGTAAATCTTGTTTAAGGTCTTTGAGACGTATACTCTCCTTGTCCATCATTCTCTGTACAGGAACTCCGCTCATCATGGATACAGTTTCCTCAACTTCTTTGCGGTCTACTGTTTCGCAATGTTCTTTAAGCGAATGTTCCCAATTGGCCTTTAATTGATTGAGCTTTTCTTGCTGTTTTACTTCTTCGTCGCGCAGATCGGCTGCGAGTTCAAAGTTTTGGCTTTTTACGGATTCCAGTTTCTTTGTTTTGAATTCTTTCAAAAGATTTTCTGCAGCTTTGATGTCATCGGGAACTTTTACATTGACGATATGTACGCGTGAACCTGATTCATCCAGGGCATCGATAGCTTTGTCCGGTAGTTTGCGGTCCGGCATGTAGCGGTCTGTCAAGCGAACACAGGCTTCCAACGCGTCGGAAGTATATTTTACATGATGGTGTTCCTCATATCGATCTTTGATATTATTGAGAATTTGCAAAGTTTCCTCTGGAGTGGTGGGTTCTACCATGATTTTTTGAAATCTCCGTTCCAAGGCACCGTCTTTTTCTATCGTCTTGCGGTATTCATCGGTTGTGGTGGAGCCAATGCACTGAACTTCACCTCTGGCGAGTGCTGGTTTGAGCATGTTGGCGGCGTCCATGCTGCCTGCTGCGCTACCAGCTCCTACAATGGTATGAATCTCATCTATGAAAAGGATAATCTGAGGGTTTTCTCTCAGTTCCGAGAGGACACCCTGAATT
>JAQVXN010000116.1 GCA_028709135.1 Bacteroidaceae bacterium
TGTGATGACGCAGCCCGTTAAACCTTGGGCACCCAATAATATGAGATCGAGAATCCACGTGGGTCGTTTCTTCCTAAAATCTTTGATGGAGAATGCTACGGTTACTAGGAAAAGTATAATGCTGCAGCATAATGGAGAAAGAGGAAATCCCTTCTCTATTACCATTGAGTGTTCTGTAACGAGTTTGTGTATTTGTTTGACTAACGGGCGCATTTGTCCGTTAGGTTGTTTGATGCGCGCCGTGACAAAATCTCTTTCCAAATAAAGTGGTGCAAACTGCTGAATCTCTCGCGAGGCTTTTCTATCAGCTTCCGCACCCAGAAGTAAATCTTGTCCAAAAGTAGACCAAGCATAGTTTTTGGAATATTGATGAACGATGTCACGGAGAGATTGTTTCTGAACAGGGGTTGTATAAATCAGTTTTCCGTCCAGACAGTTTATGATTTGGTTGCGCACACGTGTAGCACAGTTATCATAAAAGAAATCGTAATGGTAGGTGCTGTTTTGCGGTTCGCAGTTTTGCAATAGAGACTCGAACAATCTGTGAACTTCTTTTTGGGTTAGATTGAGTTGTAATTCACGAACAAAAGATCCGCGTTGAGCATATTCCGGCAAAAAGTCCAGCAGATAGGTGGCGCCCATTTGATAATCCGTTTCTCCGCGCATGAAGCGCCAAACAAAATGAGGAGTATTAGAGTTGAATAATCCGTAGTTGAATACTACATCTAAATTTTTTGTCACGTTGCGGATGAGTAAGGCTGTATGCCCGTAATATTCATAGATCTCCTGTCCAGGGGAACAAGTGAGTAAACTTGCCCTCAGAGTGTCGCTGTCTGAATTGTCCTGTGCTGCAACATTGTTTGAAAGTAGCAGAAAAGGAATGAGTAGCAGAAGCTGACGGAGAGTTTTTTTCATCTTTGATGTTTAATTTTTAGCTGTAAAAACTTTTTTGGCGACAACGTTTCCGTCTTTATGGATTACGCGAATATCCAGCTCGTTGTCTTTAGTTTGAGCTTCGATAATGCCTTCATTAGAATTAACCAAAACGGGATATTGAATATTTGCGTTTGGTTCGTGATAGGAGTCGCTGTGGGTATGTCCGGCTAACATAACATTGATGTTCATGTGGTTTAGAATGGGGGTAAACTTGTTCGTGCAGTCTGTCATTCCATGCCAATCATTTTTGTCTATGCGGGTAGGCATGTGGCAAATTACGACTCTGAATTTTGCTGTTTGATAATCTGGGTCATTAACCAATGTTTTGAGCCATTCTGCCTGTTCCGTACGATAGTTGTCATAGTCCACAATGCCACTGTATTCGATGTCGTCATCAGGCTTATCTTCTCCTGCGTCCAGAAGAATAAAATAGATGGGACCTTGACGTACTGTAAAATAGAGATGAGGCTCTCTAGGCGAAAAGTATTCTTGAAAATGCGTAGAGAATTCTCCTCGTGTTTCGTGATTACCGCGAGCGTAATAAGGCGATTTCTCTTGAGCAAAGAGACCAATGCATTCATTCATGAACCCTTCAAAGAAATCTTCTTTTTTATTGAGAACGGAAATCATATCTCCATTAAAGAATATGAGATCTTTGTGCTGATAGTCGACTAATTTCATGAGGGGCGTAATAAAGTTTTTCTTGCCGTGAACGTCATTGAGTACGACGAAGGAGGTCTCGTTTTTCCCTGGGTCGAGTGTTGTAAAGTGAAGTGGGGCCTTTGAATAAACATCGGTTGCTGCCACATGATTATCGTAGTTTACGAACGTGCCGTTATGGGTCAATACCTGTTTGGAATAGATGCGGTAGCGATAAGTGGTATTGGCTTTGAGGTTTGTTAACTTGACGGTATGGATCAAAGAAGTATTTTTTACTCCGTTTGTACAGTCAAAATATTTCGGGCGTTCTGAAGAATAAAAATTAGAACCATCATCAGGAGCCAGTTCCACCCAACCAATGGATTGTTTGTCAGCTTCCCATACGACAGTAGCTTCTGCAGCTTTAATGTTCTGCAGATAAGGACCATAGATGTTATTTATTTGACCTCTTACAGTCGTGCCAAACGAGAGCACCAACAGTAGTGTAAAAAGGGTGGTTGAATATTTCATGAATTCTTGGCAGCCCTGATGAGCCTTTTTGAGTGCAAATTTACGTATATTTCGGCAGATGTCGTGCATGTTTGACAATTTTATTCTTCTCAGTGAAAGTGAAGTCTTTGTGATGGGCTGTTACTCCAAATGGAAACGTCATCCTGAAGCGTCGGGGTTACCAAACTTTAGAACAAAATGATTGTTGTTTGCTAAACGTTTAATTTTTTTATTTCAAAATGCTTCTTTGAAAAACATTCGGAACGAAGTAAACAAAAATCATAAAGGCAGATCGTGTATGTGATTAACAACTTCATAAAAAGGCAAATCCTTCAAGTGATTTACAAGTTTGTATTTGAAAAAAGAATGTCGCTATTCGTAAAAGCAAGGAGGCTATTCGTTTGAAGTACAACAAATATATTTTGAAATACAACAAATGTAGCTGTGTGGAGAACCTTCTACATTGATAAAAGCTTAATGGAAATGCGTATAAAGTTGTTATTCTTTTGGCCAACCTATCGGATTATTAAGTATGGGATGTTGAGTCTCCGTTAGTCCGAGTGCTTTGTGCAAAGAATCTTTGTCCATAGTGGCACGTGGTACAGTTGCCAGTTTAAGGGCGGTGCACGCCAGACAGATGTTTTCGGATACAAAACCTGCATCCATTGCACTTAGTTCATTTTGAAAACGCACTTTGCTGGCGTCGCTTACAAGAACGAGGCAAATCGGAGCTTGTTTGGCGAATGCTTGTCCTCCGGCTACATGGGAACGAAGATCTTCAGTTGAAACTTTTACAAGAATGTTGGATAACGCATCATAGCGGTAGGCTCCGTTTTGGCGACAGACGTAAACGGTGATGTCCTGCCCGTTAATAGCAGAAGGAGCGGTGATTCGTTTCTCTTTTGGACGATTGATGCCGCACGCAGCCCATAACAGAGTACTCAGGGTCTGGTCACTAATACTTTTTTCTGTATATTCCCTGACAGAATGACGTTGCGATAAGGCTTGCATAAGTGTCATTTTAGATGATTTCATGGGTAATGGCTGCGGAAGGTAAATCGTGGTTTGTGCCGTGGTAGAGCAACTAATGAGTACAAATAAATATAGGAGAATCTTTTTCATTGTGTGGATAGTGGGAATGTTTGATTTTAAGTGCAAATGTAATTGTTTTTTTGTGATGTGTTAAAGAAATGTTTTTAAACTTTATTGATGCGATTGATTTAATCTTTGTCCGAAAACAGCTCCTATATTAATTAAGGTAGAGCACTGATGATTTTTTTGCCGATATCTAAAGAAGGTCATGGTAAGTTTGAGTAAAGGGTCTTGCAATCTTTAACAGAGTGGTGCTTCAAAAAAAATTAAGCAAATCGGATGAAAGAACAACGAGAGATGTTGAAAATGAGGTGGTAAAAAGGCTTTGATAAGGCTCTTTAAGTTTCTTTTCAAGATGAAAAATCTGGAAATCATCTAAAATACAACATCTTTTACGTAAATTTGCGCGCAAAATAGGGAAAATGAATCTGATCATCGACATCGGAAACACTTCTGTCAAGTGGGTCGTCTTTCACAAAAACGCTGTATTGTGGCGCTATGAAGGAGGACGCAATGACGTGACTGGGTTACACGAAGCCTTCCTTCAGGGCTCAATTAGAGCTGTTATTGTGTCTGCCGTTGCCGAAGTAGGTAACGATCTTCATGTTGCACTCCAGGGGGTGAACTGTCCCTTGCTGTGGTTGTCTGCAGAAACGCCGATGCCGATAAAAAATGCATATATCACTCCTGCAACTCTAGGTAGCGATAGATTAGCGGCTGTTGTCGGGGCTCATGCCGCAATGCCCGATGATGATGTGCTGGTAACGGATATGGGAACGTGCATCACTTATGATTTGATAGATTGTGACGGTGCATATCGTGGTGGCAACATTGCTCCCGGTATGAATATGCGCTTTGAGTCTATGCATCGTCAGACGGAGCATTTACCTCTTGTTAAGGCAGAAGGTGAATGGCCTCCTGAAATAGGCAGGAGTACGGAAGAAGCTTTGCGTGGTGGTGTCATGTGGGGTATTATGGCTGAAGTGGAGCATTACATTGATTATTTGCGTACTTTAAGACCAAATCTGAAAGTTATTTTGACGGGTGGTGATGCTCATTTTTTTCAAAATTGTATCAATAAGGACGGCATCTTGGTGGACGATTTGCTCGTAGCACGGGGGCTGAACAGAATATTAGCATATAATGAATATTAAAAAATTAATGATGGTGGTGCTGTTCACGATGATCGTGGGTAGCCGGATAACTGCTCAGACGAGTGGCAACAATTCGCCATACTCACGTTATGGTATCGGCACACTGTCCGACGGGTCGCAAAGTTTCAATAAGGGTATGAGTGGCTTGTCGCAGGGTATGAGAGGGCTCACCGTCGTCAATTGGCAGAATCCTGCATCGTATGCTGCTGTAGATTCTTTGACTTTGCTGTTTGACATAGGAGCTTCATTCACGACGGCTCACATGACGTACAATGGCAGTAGTGTGAATCCACAAAATTCATTGCTGGATTATGTACAAGCAGCATTTCACATTATGAAAAACGTAGGTGTGTCATTCGGTCTGCGCCCATATTCTGTCATAGGTTACAATTTTACTTCTTCCAAGATGATGGAGGATATTGATGGCTATGGTGAAAAAGTTCAAACGGCTACTTATCTTGGAGAAGGTGGTACTCATGTGGTTTATGGCGGTCTGGGTTGGGCACCGTTTAAAAATTTTTCGTTGGGAGCCAATATGAGTTATCTCTTTGGAAACTATACTCATTCGTCTACCGTGTCGTTTAGTGAAACAACCATTCAGTCGTTAAGTAGAAAGTATATGGGTGACATCAATACATGGTTACTTGATTTGGGTACACAGTATGCTTGTAAGCTAAACAATAAGAATAAGTTGACTTTAGGGGTAACTGTCGGTGTGGGTCATAAAATTAATGAATCTGCTATGTTTATCAATCAGAAACTGCTCAGTACTTCTGTTATAGGTGCAGATACGACACATGTTAAGGATGCTTACCAAATTCCATGGTCAGTAAGTGCCGGTTTTGCTGTGACTCATAATGAACATTTCACATGGGGGCTTGATTATATTTGTCAAATGTGGAAAAATTGCCGTTTTCCGGAATTTGATAATGTGAATGGAACTCAGGTATATCAGGTAGGTAAGAATTCTCTTTCTAATCTCCAAAAAATTATTATTGGTGGGGAATATGAGGGTAATCCCGAAGGTCTCCGGTTCCGGGATCATGTAAGCTATCAATTTGGAGCTTCGTACGCCACTCCTTATTATAAAGTGAATAATCAAAATGGGCCCAAAAGTTATACTTTAAGTTTGGGTATAGGACTTCCCATTATTAATCAATATTCCAATCGTTCGGTACTAAAGATTTCAACGCAGTATGAACGTGTAGGTGGAGGCAGTAGTATGATTAAAGAAAATTATTTTCGCCTCTGTCTTGGTCTCTCGTTTAATGCTCGCTGGTTCAACAAGTGGAAATTTGAATAAAGTGCGTTGGTGCTGAAAATGAAGCGTCTTCGACTTACAGGGTTTTTGTCGTTCCCGTTTGTATTACTGCTGAGTATGTTACTGGGCATGGTGCTTGTGGCGTCATGCGAATCGGATAAACCTCCAATAGCTCCTGCCATTCATAAACGCGACTCGATACCTGTTATGACGTCATACGGAGTGAGCAAACTCATTTCCGATTCCGGCGTAATTCGCTATAAAATCGTAGCAGAAGAATGGAAAGTATATGATCGTACGAATCCCCCACGACAAACGTTTGAAAAGGGCCTGCTACTTGAAAAGTTTAATCAGACTTTTCATGTTCAAATGTATATTACGGCCGATACTGCATATTGGTACAATCAGAGCCTTTGGGAATTGCGTGGACGCGTTTGTGTATGGAATGAGGACGGTATGATTTTTCATTCGGAACTTCTTTATTGGGATATGAACAAACATGAATTTTATTCCAATAAATATTCTCATCTGATTACCCCCGACAAAGAAATAAAGGGGCACAGCTTCCACTCGAATGAGCAGATGACACAATATGAAGTGAATATCACACAGGCATCATTCCCTCTACAAGATATTCAGGGTTCTACGGCTACTCCTTCGGATACGACGAATCAAGCTGTAAAGCCCTATGTCCATAGTTTTCAACCTAAGAGGGCTACAGAAAAACCAGATCCCAATTTACCGAAAGGGCATTTTAAATAATTAAGGAGAAAAGATATGGAAACTGGGATGCTTACTAATGT
>JAQVXN010000117.1 GCA_028709135.1 Bacteroidaceae bacterium
CTCGTAATTATCAATGCCGGAACAAATGATGTAGCTGAAAATTCCTGTACCTATAATGAAGAATTAACTATAGGGAATATCATTTCAATGGTAGACATTGCCAAGGCAAACAAAATAAAAGTAATCTTAACGTCCGTACTTCCTGCTGCTCAGTTTGGTTGGAGAAAAGAAATCACAGATGCACCTGCCAAAATTATTGCACTCAACACGCGGATTAAGACCTATGCCACCGCGCACAAAATCACATATGTAGACTATTTTTCTTCGTTGGTGGATACAGATGGTAAAACCCTTAACCCTCGTTATTCAGACGACGGCGTTCACCCAACTGCCGCTGGTTACGATGTCATGGAACCCATTATTCTTGCTGCTATTAAGAAAGCTCTCTAACACAAGCTCATGAATATGGAAGAAGCGTTACAGAATTAATTTTGTAACGCTTCTTTTATGTTATCATTAAATGGCTTCAAACAACTTACTGCTTCAGAGGCGGATTCAATACGTCTTTCAAGACATCAATAGATTCTGGATGTTCACGAACAAAAGAATCGATATGGCGAATACGTTTTTCAGCAAGTATCTCGTCCACTGCAATCAAGATGCCCGTTTCTTCCACATTTCCAAATGTATCATTTATTGCCGTACCAAAAACACGCATCGTGGGACTTAAACCCATATAAGCATTTACTAACGGTGGTATATTGAAGCCAAGTTTTCGCACTTCCATATTCAAAATGCGATAATCTTCCTTAAACGAATTCTCCTTAAATAAACCTTTTAAATAATCTAGATCCGTTTCCAATTTCACGGCATTCATCGCAGTAACTAACTGCTCCTTATCATAAAAGTGCTTATGCAAAAAATATAAAATCATGTCACGTCCCGCACGACTAAAAGAAGGATACATCGTCATCTTTCCAAAGAAATACTTCAAATTAGGCATCACAACAGTCAGAGCGCCTAAGCCATCCCATAAATTATCAAGTGCAAAAAGGCTTTTGGCTGCCGTACGTCGAGTATTCTGATATTCCAGAGTAACAAAAGAACGTCCCAATTCAATAGTTTGCGCCATGTAATTTTTCATGAAGTTATCACTGAAATGAAACATATGAGATGTAGCAAGAATAGGCTGCCCTTTTTCGTCTATTTCGACTTCATTTCCGGGTAAATAACGATAACCACCGATAATTTCTTCGTCATCAGGATTCCATACAATCAGCTGTTTATATGGATGCTCGCACATATCGAAATAATCCAAATCCATACTTTTCCCCGTGCCGCCTCCAGCTACACGAAATGCAATTTCACGTAAACGACCTATCTCACGAACTACATTCGGAGAATCCTCCCACGTCACAATGTATATTTCATTATGGCTTTTATTGGTGTGGCGAAGTTGCCGTTCACTAGTGAGTTCGGCCTTTAGTAATTTTTTGTCAACAGGATCAATAATTTTTTCCATCACTGTAAGATTTGTTATAGGACTACAAATGATATACAATATCTTCTACATATCTTGCCCATTCCGAAGCAGAACGCGAATTATCAAAAGTTTCCCATGGAATAGGTTTTGCTACTTTTATTTCAAACGATTTATGTACATTCTTATACATTTCATTCACTAAGAAGAGCATCGCCACATTAAATTTCAGCCCCAAAGCAGCACATATATTGGCGAGACGATAAAAAAACACCGAATTCTCTCCACTAAAATGAATGGGAACCACATCGCGATGGGTTTCAACACTTTTGGTAATGAAAGTTTTTTTCCACGGTACATCATGCACTACCCCACCGTGTCGACGGGAACAAATGCCAGCTGGAAACATCAAAATTTGCTTGTCCGAATGAAAAGTTTCCTGCACCATCTGAGGAAAACTGCGTCCTTGTACGCCTGTTTTATTAATAGGAATTCCAACAGGTCGCAAGCCAGGAAGCGTCATCAGCAGATCGTTCAGTAAATAACGAATATTACCCTCATAATGCCCACCTATCAATGCGCCCAAAGCTACTCCGTCACCGCCTCCAAGGGGGTGATTTGAAACGAAAGTATAAAGTTTACCATTATTAGGGGGGAGATTTTCTTCACCCTTTATCATAAGGCGCATATCAAGATATTTGACGCAGGATTTTAACCATTCTACTCCTACCTCCTCCTTATGTGCACTGAGAAAACGATTTACCTCGTCTTGATGGATAATATGCTTGAGCCATGAAACGAGAAAACGAGGAACATAGCCCGCTTTTGCGCCGGCTTTTTGCTTCAATATTTTGTCAATGTCAACGATAAGATTCTTTTCTTCGGTCATATTCTTCTCGTGAACTACAAAAGTACACTTTTTTTCTACAATACTCAAAGCGAATAAATAAATAATCATGTACAGCACTTGAATTTCTATTTTCTCACAAATAATATATCTAGAAATATTTCCATTTCTTTTGCTTTAGCAGAAACGATTTGCTACCTTATTTTATCCTTGAATACATTCATTTTGAGAACTCTGTGACAGATACAATTTCTTTCACCCTCTCTGAAACACATTTTTGATTAAACTTCGTACCTAATACTTCAATTTTCCAAAAATAATGTCTAACTTTGAACCAGAAAAGACTCTTATAACTGCGCTAACACCCAGTATTCTGTAACATGAAATCAATTTGAATCACCTAGGAATATAACATTTTAATAACAATTTAAAAACATAAATCAATGTTTGAAGGACAGCCCAAAGGACTTTATGCGCTGGCGTTGGCTAATACCGGCGAGCGTTTCGGCTACTACACGATGTTAGCCATCTTCACACTCTATCTGCAAGCTAAATTTGGTTTCTCAGCAGGAACCACAGGAATTTTCTACAGCACATTTCTGATGCTGGCATACCTGACCCCTCTCTTTGGGGGTATTGCAGCAGATAAACTCGGATATGGCAAATTAATTAAAGTTGGCATTTTTGTCATGTTTTTCGGTTACGTTCTCATGGCCCTGCCTACTTTTAAAGGGATGGCAGGTATTATCGTTATGAGTTTGGCTTTACTCCTCATTGCCTGCGGCACCGGCATGTTTAAAGGCAATCTGCAAGTTCTTGTCGGGAATTTGTATGACAAGGCTCCCTATCAAAAGCGCAGGGACTCCGGTTTCTCCATTTTCTATATGGCGATAAATATTGGAGCTCTCTTTGCACCAACCGCCTCCGTAAAATTAACGAACTGGATTCTGGGCATGCATGGATTCACCTACGATGGAAATATTCCGCAGCTTTGCCACCAATATTTGGACAATGCGGTAAGCATGACTCCGCAAGCTCTTCAACAGCTACACGCAGCCATTGCAACTCAGCATTTCACAGGTTCGATTTCTGATTTCTGCCAACAATACATTGACACGCTTTCTTTGAGCTACAATGCCGGATTTAGCGTAGCCTGCTTCTCTCTGATTGCTTCTTTCCTGATTTACTGGTTATTCCGCAACACTTATAAAGATGCTGATTACAATAGTAAAACAGCTGCGGCCAAAGGCGAACCTGAAGTAGAGCTTTCTCCTGCAGAGACGAAACAAAGAATTATAGCCCTGATACTTGTCTTTATTGTAGTCATTTTCTTCTGGATGAGTTTCCACCAAAACGGACTGTCACTAACCTACTTTGCCCGCGACTACACCACCAACATAGCCACCGGAGCAACACGCTTTGGATTTGATGTCACAAACATTGTTGCTGCCATCCTTATGGTTTATGGACTTTTCGGCATTTTTCAAAGCAAAACCTCTAAAGGGAAAATCATCGGATCAGCCCTGACCATTCTGCCTCTCATCTATATTATTGTGAACATGAATGGCATGGAGGACAAAATAGTATTTATGCCTCAAATATTCCAACAGTTCAATCCTTCTTTCGTTGTTGGTTTAACCCCTTTTTCCTTAGCTATTTTCGGTTATTTGGCCTCAAAAGGAAAAGAACCCAGCGCTCCGCGCAAAATTGCGTATGGAATGCTTGTTGCTGCCGCCGCTTACTGTCTCATGGCCTTTGGCAGCTTCAACCTACCATCACCCAACGAAGTGAAAGCCGGTGTCACCTTTACCCCCGTACAACCCACATTACTGATCGGAACTTATCTCATATTAACGTTTGGAGAGCTCTTGCTCAGTCCGATGGGAATTAGCTTTGTCAGCAAAGTAGCACCACCTAAATATAAAGGAACCATGATGGGTGGGTAGTTTGTTGCCACTGCTATTGGCAATGAGCTGTCCAGCGTCACGGGCTTTTTATGGGGAGACATCCCATTGTGGGCCGTTTGGAGCGTACTTATTACGGTTTGCATCATTTCCTTTATTTTCATGATGACTATGATGAAACGATTGGAAAAGGTTTCCTGAACAAAACATTCCAACATAAAATAAAGCAAACGGACAACTTTCAAAAGTTGTCCGTTTACGTATCGTCTGATTACATTTGCCTTTAGAAAAGTGTGCTCAGTCCGTAAAGTTGGGGATTTAACAAAATGCAGTTATTAGAAATCGCCCATTTAATGCTTCCGCCGGGGTTCATGACTTATTTCAAGGTAGCTAAAATAGATCCAACTCAGAAAGAGTATGGATTCGTTTACCATTAAATATTTTGGTAACAACAGATTCTTCTGAGCTCCGCATCAATCTGAAAAAGGCGAATTTTAAAGGATTCAATTACATTCTCTGTTTTTTAAACAGCATTTCATAGGTCGGGACTTTAACCAGGCAGCAACACTTCACCTCGTAGGGTCTTTGATACACTTGATACTTTTCGTTATTTGGCTGAAATTCTATGCGGATAGAGTGTTTTCAATGAAAGATTACTTCTCATTCTATGTGACGCGGTGCGTTTCTTTGGTGACGCGACGCGTTTTTTTCATGACGCACTGCGTTTCTTTTGTGACGCACTGCGTCACCAACTTTGATTGAGCATGTGAAAATTTGGGAAACACGATCAAATCAATTCTTTGAAAGCAACGAGTTTATTTTACGTTCTGAGCACTGAATCGGAACAATTTGTTAAATCCCCAACTTTACTGACTGAGCCATATTCTTACTTTAATGTTATAGCTCATACTTTTTTGAAGCCTCTCACAAGTTCGCATTTGTAAAAACTATGAGGCCACTTGTTTAAACGATGAGGCCATTCGTCAAAAATACAACAAAGAAATTTTGAAATAAGTCTGCTTCATGAAAAAATTTCAAGGATAAAATTTCATCACGGCTCCCCGCAGGACTCGCTTGCTGATCATTTTCTAAGCAATATCACCGAGAAATTTTATAAAGGCACATTAAAAGGTCTCTATTCTCAAAATCTCTGAAGCGGAAAACCGACAGAAGACAAATTATTTTTTAATATTTGCCTGCTCCAGTCCGTATCCTTTCTTTTTATCTATCACTTTCAGTACCACGGCAATTAAAACTGCCGCAACACCAAAGGCTGCAAAAATAGCCATTGGTATCGTGAAATCATAAGATAATGTGCCGTCAGCAGCTTTGTGTAAAGAATAATCATCTATTACTTTACCTATCAATACGGGAACCAGGGAAAGACCGATGTTCTGAATGTAAAAAATCACGGCATAAGCAGATCCGAGTTGCTTCATTGGAATAATTTTTGGAACAGATGGCCACATTGCACTCGGTACCAGAGAGAAGGCAATACCTAATAGAATCATTAGAATAATAGCGAACCAATAAGTGTTCAGGATCGGCAATGCAAAGCAAATATGTACAGCCGTCAAAATTACACTACCAATAATCATCAGAGTAGCGCCTTTCCCAATTCGGTCATAGAGCGTCCCAAACAGAGGAGTAAGGAGAATGGTACCAAAAGGCAAAATAGCCGGTATTTTACTGGCCCACGTATCAGGCACGTTATACTTATAAATCATTAGTTTTGTGGCAAATTTCAAAAATGGGAAAACGCCCGAATAGAAGAGCAGGCACAGGAATGTAACCAGCCAGAACCCGGGATTACGAAAAATAACACCCAAATCGCGCAATTTGAAACCTTCGTCTTCTTCAGCAGTTTCGCTTTGCACCCTTTCCACACTCTTATCCAGTTTCTTGTCCATGACACAATAAACAATGTAAGCCAGCAAACCAATGCACAAGCAAACTGTACCAAAAAGAATAGGAGCAGAAAGTGTAAATGCTTTTGCTATACGCGGGCTGAAAGCCAGGGCTCCTGCTGTGCCTATTCGCGCAAGAGCTACCTGCACACCCATGGCTAAGGCCATTTCGTGACCTGTAAACCATTTAGCAATAATTTTAGATACTGTAATTCCAGTAATTTCGCAGCCTACTCCAAAAATGGCAAAACCT
>JAQVXN010000118.1 GCA_028709135.1 Bacteroidaceae bacterium
CATAATCCAGCACATTGAGACATCTCAACACACTTTCGTAAGTAATGTTGCCATCGGAGAAATTCGTAACCTGATCAAAAATCGAAAGAGAATCACGCATACCGCCATCTGCTTTCTGCGCAATAATACTTAAGGCCTCTTCTTCATATTTGATCTGTTCTTTCTCTGCAACCATTTTAAGCTCCCCCACAATATCATTGACACTCATCCTGTTGAAATCGAAAATTTGACACCGACTTAAAATAGTAGGCAACATCTTTTGTTTCTCAGTCGTAGCAAGAATAAAAATCACATATGAAGGCGGTTCTTCAAGCGTTTTCAATAAAGCATTGGCCGCAGCCTGCGAGAGCATGTGTACCTCATCAAGAATGATCACCTTATATTTTCCTAACTGTGGCGGAATGCGCACTTGATCTATAATTTCACGGATATCATCCACAGAATTATTCGCTGCCGCATTGAGTTCCTGTACATTCATACTGCGCTGTTCGTTAAAAGAAACGCAGCTTTCGCATTCATTACAGGCTTCACCATCTTCATGAGGATTTAAGCAATTAATAGCCTTTGCAAAAATGCGCGCACACGTAGTTTTACCAACACCGCGGGGTCCACAAAACAAATATGCCCCAGCCAACTTATGACTAATAATAGCGCGCTTCAAGGTATTCGTCAATGATTGCTGGCCAACTACATCATCAAAAGTCGTGGGTCTGTATTTTCGTGCAGAAACAATAAAATTCTCCATATTGAAAAAAAGATTATCTTTTTGGTGAACGCAAAGATATAAATTTATCGCGTAATGCGAAGTAGGTTTAAAAGCTTTTCTTTAACTTTGCCAAGAGTTAGAGAAAGAAAGTATTCCATATATGTCAAAATTACGCAACTACTGGATTTTTATTTGCCATCACAAGTATGTAGTGGCTATTATCTTCTTTGTTGTAATTGTAGGCTTTCTGGACTCTAACAGTTTCTATAATATCTACCTTCAACGACAGGAAATTAGTAGACTGAAATCAGACATACAGGATTATAGAATACGCTATCGCAAAGATACCCGTATGCTAAAAGAACTTGATGCTAATCCGCAGGCAATGGAAAAAATTGCCCGTGAACGCTACTTGATGAAAAAGCCGAATGAAGATGTTTACATTTTTCAATAACACATGAAAACTCTCACTCCTATTCAAAATTTTATTTACCGTTTAGGTGGCATTCTCATTCTGCTTGGTATCATATTATGGATGCCTAGATTCTATTTTGCACCATATATTTATTGTGCCGGAGCTATCGCATTTGCCTCCATGCAGTTTCTTCAACGCTACGAAGGAAGAAGCCTTGTTATAAGGCGTCTGCGCAAACAACAATTACTTGGTGCATTTTTCTTTCTTGTAACAGGCGCACTCCTCATTGGCAGTACACTCCACCTTCCATACTTGCAGCACAATGAATGGGCCATAGGTTTAACTATCGCAGCAATTTTTGAACTCTATACCGCATTTCGGATTCCGGTTGAATTGAAAAAAGAATAAGTAGATCGCACCTCCCTATTTTTGAGGACATTTTAACAATACGGCCTTATTTCAATAAAAAAAGAGATTGTTAAGGCAACGTTTTCGAAAACAAGTCTAAAAGAACTTATTATCAATTAATAACGCTCACAAAATTCGTTTTTCATTCGTATATTTGTGCCGAAATAGTTCAAAAAAGTAATCAGGTTTAGATGAATAAAGTATTTTTCGTTCTGTCGTCGATATGTTTGCTGCTCTGCTCCTGTTCTGAACAGTACAACATCAATGGTGATTCTACTGTCTCCACGCTTGATGGTCGCATGCTTTATCTCAAAGCCCTCACTGACAACGACAATCTTCGAAGTCTGGACTCTTGCGAAGTAGTTCACGGCAAATTTAATTTTATTGGCATGCTCGATTCCACCTGCATGGGCGAACTTTACATGGACAACGAGAGCGTTATGCCCGTTGTGATTGAGAATGGGAATCTCAACATCCGCATTAACAACATTGAGCAACGTGTTTCCGGCGGTTCTCTCAACAACAAGCTGTATCGTTTCTTGGAACAAAAAAACCAGATTGAGAGTCAAATCACAGAACTTTCAAATGAGGAGGCTCGCCTCATCCTTTCTGGCAAAAAGCCGAACAAAATCCATGCACGCATGTCAGAAAAAGCAGATAAGCTTTATGCAAAAATCGAGAAAATGGAAACTCAGTTCATTGTCGAAAACCACGATAATATCTTGGGACCTACATTTTTCATGATGCTTTGCAGTCAATATCCTTACCCCATTGTAACTTCTCAGATTCAACAAATCATTCGTAACTCGTCACCTCAATTCAGGCACATCCCGTTTGTACGAGAGTATATGAAAGCTGCAGAATCAAACATGCACTATATTCGACAAACACGAAACAATAACATGGACAACAACTAAGGCACAAATTTATTTTGCCGCAGTATTAGCACTACCTTTATTTACGAATAATTGTATTCTTCCAAAATACGTTGTGCATAACCTTCAAAGGCAAAAAGACTCTGCGTTTTTTTGAGTTTCTTTTTCAACTTCTTATCGGCATCAGGCATGAAATATGTCCAAAACTCCTGCATATGCTTCAATATTTGCATTTCTCCTGAAAACTTTCTTGCATAAGCATCATAAATCCTTTCATAAAAATCCACACATCTTGCTTTTCGCTCGGTACAATTCCATTCTGGATGAAGCAGGTCAGGATGAGCTAACAATCCACGACCAATCATCACGCCCGACAATAAAGGAAAGTCCTCTTGTAACTTCTTGACCCCCTGAAATGATAAAATATTTCCATTATAAACAACTGGGTGACTGCACTCAGACAGGAATCGGGCAAAAACTTTTTTATCAGGCTCCCCATCATAACCTTCTTTTGCCGTTCGAGCATGGAGTGTTACATGGCGCAAGTTTACTTTATTTATTATAGGTATAAGAGACCACAAATCTGTACTCGATTCCAATCCACTTCTCATTTTTAGAGAGAATGTGATTTCAGGAAATTTCTCTGTAACCGACAATACATCCGCTACTTTTTCTGGATATGGCAATATGCCGGCACCCCGAACACCTTGAACCACCTTAACAAACGGACATCCCATGTTAATATCCACCCGCCGACAGCCGGCCGCATATATTTGCTCCACTAAAATTGCTGCTTCCAAACTATTTTTCGGCAGAATTTGAGGCGTTGTTTTAGCTTCCTTTTGTACGAAATTCAATTCTCGCAAATCACTCTTTCTGATCACACCGCTTTCAACACGCATAAAAGGGGTAAAATATTCCTTTACGCCACCGAAAACGCTTTCGTACGTCAGTCTGAATTCATGGTCAGTCAATCCCTGCAAAGGAGCAAAGAAAACAGACACTTCCATATTTATTTTATCTTATCTAACTCGTTTAAAGCAAAATTGTAAGCTCCTAGATTTATTACAAAACTCGTATCAACTGTAGAAATATCCACACCGGTTTTCTTATGTTCCTGATAAGGCACTTCCTCTTTAGTTTCGGGTACATGTGCAACCATCATCTCAGGTTTAAGTAACTCAGCCATTTGTTCGGGATTAGTCATATCATAAACATCCATTTGTAAACGAGGAACATTTCCACCTTCAAATCGTCCTATTTGCCCGTTCATTTCCTCCAACATTGCAGGAAAGAAATATTTATGAGCACCAGCTAATCCCCCTCCTATTACAACGACACCATCTATAAGAGTCAAAGCATAACAAAGAGCATTACCCAATCCTTTTCCGAAATGTACAAAGGTTTTACGCGCAGCTGCTTGATCACCGGCTACACGACCATCTGCAATATCACAAATGTCTTTCGGCGTCAATTCCGAGCGATTTTCGCCGGAGAACTCTGCATACATGCGCTTCACTGCGTGTATTGAAACACTTTCTTCAGCTATCATTTCAGGATAATATTTGTCACGAAAGACCCAAACATCTCCACCACAACCATTGTCACCCAATAATAATTCGCCATTTAGAACGACTCCGGCACCAAAGCCAGTACCCAAAGTAATACCTATTAAATTCTGATAACGATGAGGATTCCCAGACGCTTCCAAAGCCTTATTCAACGCAGGTAGCATGCCAGAAAGAGCCTCCCCATAAGCAAACAAATTTCCATCATTATTAATAAATACGGGAATACCAAATTTCTTTTCCAAGAAAGCCTTCAGTGCTACACCTCCTCTAAACGCAGGAAGATTGGGTAAATCACCTATTACTCCATTTACGTAATCTGCCGGTCCCGGAAAAGCAAAACTAATCGCTATCGGCTCTTGAATTAGACGTTCTTTTACAGAATTAAATCCTTCTTCCAGTGTTTTCAAACAAATCTCCAGATTGTTTGCTCCACTAGGAAGTCTAACAGGCTCCAAAATTTCTTTATTCCCCTGTATAGCAGAGAAAATAAAATTTGTACCTCCTGCATCCAACGTCATAACAACGCGCTTATCATTACTGTAATCCATTTTTATGTTCTTTATAGATTTGACTCTTGAGTTTCTCTTTTGAGATTAATTCTCCGACAAAGTTAAAACGTTTTTTAAAAATACAGGTCAAATGTCGCACTAAAAGCAACAGGAAATACGTTATTGAACGTAAAGATTATTAAAGATGAAGAACAAGCACTTTCATGTTGTAGCTGCAGTTATAACTTTTAATGGACGCATTCTGTGTATGCAGAAAGGCGAAACTCAATATGTATACACCTCACATCATTACGAATTTCCTGGAGGAAAAGTAGAAAGAGGTGAAACTGAACCTGATGCACTTCAACGAGAATTGCGTGAAGAAATGAACTACGAAATACAACCCATTCGTCATCTTCAAACAATAGAACATTGCTATCCTGATTTTGGCATCACTCTTTCAGCATGGCTATGCACAGCTTGTTCCGACATTTTTTACATGAAAGAGCATGAAAACTTCCAATGGCTAGTTCCTTCTTGCATTGCAAATCTAAATTGGTGTGCGGCTGACCTGCCAATTGCGATCCAAATCAGCAAGGAACAGCATTGACTTTTTATTTCGTTAAATTTTCTATCAACAAAAAATGTATTATCTTTGCAAAATAATAAACGTCTGCTATATATCCATAATTTCATATAAACCTTCTTTTGTTCCACCTCAAAAACTGTCAGCTTTTTTCAGTACACTCCCATTTTTTGAAATCTATATAGAACCTAATGAAAAAAGGACCCCAACAGAAACAATTTAATATCGGTATAAAAAAATGGTTTATAGCAATAAGGCCATGGTCTTTTCCTGCTTCGGCAATGCCTGTTATTGTCATCGTTTCGTATATTTTCTGGCAGTGGCATAATTCTGAAAAATCATTTTCAATAAATTGGCTTAATGCTATCATCAGTTTATTAGGAGCAATGTCTTTTCAAGCAGCAGGAAATGTAATTAGTGATTACTTTGATTTCAAATACCATGTTGATCGTAAAGAATCTTTTGGCTCGAGCCGCGTGCTCATAGATAAAATGTTCACGCCGCCATCATTACTTCGATTTGGAATAGTACTGTTGACCGTTTCTGTGTTTATAGGTTTTTTTCTACTATCACATAGTGGCATTCATCTTCTTTGGATTGGACTTGTTGGTTTTTTGGGCACATATTTTTATTATGTACTAAAATATCGCGCTTTTGGAGATCTTCTAATCTTTGTGATTTTTGGACAACTTATTGGTTTAGGAACGGCCTTTGCCATGACAGGGACACTTCTTTGGGACGCATTACTGATTTCTATACCCATAGGTTTTTTGATTGTAAATATTTTACATGCGAACAATACTCGCGATATTTTATTTGACAAAAAGGCTGGAATTTGTACTTTTGCCATATTGTTGGGCCTGCATGCTTCTAAGATACAATACGCAATATTAAATATATGTAGCTATTTGACTATTGTAATATTAATAATTCTTGACTTCATTCCAACAACTTGCCTTTCAGTGTTTCTGACATGCCCATTAGCTATAAAAAATATCAAATGCATGTCACACGCCTCCATTGAAGATCCAAAACAAATCAAAAAATTAGATAGCATGTCAGCCCAATTGGTCTTGGCTTTTAGCTTGTGCGTAGCTATATCAAATATTATTGCTGTATACTTGAAATAATTTGGCAAATGAACAAAAAAATACTACTTCCCTTATTGATAACAGCCTTTTTGTGGTTTATCATGTTTTCCCATGGACAGCCCAATATATTAACTTTTGGTACAGCATGAGCTGCTCAGCCATTATATTATGGT
>JAQVXN010000119.1 GCA_028709135.1 Bacteroidaceae bacterium
TTATATCGCAAAATAAAGGAGTATATGACGTATTATAATACGGAAAGGCCCCATCAGGGATTGGAATATAAAAGGCCGGTGGAAATATACCGGACGGCCGCTTAGTTTCCTGGGATCGCCCTGCAGAGCGATCCCAGGAAACTAACTTATCAGTGAATAGAAACTGTCTAAGGAAGGGGAGAAGTTTATTTTTTGATCTAAATGTTTTATTAAAATAACCTCTAATACCTTAAGAATTAAACTATATGAATACACAAATGAATCTTTCTCAGAAGATGTTTTAGGATTTATACTTAGGTATTATTAAAGTCAGTATTACCTTTATTTAATGCCTTTGCAGATTCTTCTATATATTGTTTTCCATACCTCAAATCTGGTTCTAAATAATTACCTTCACCCCATTCATTCCATGATTTAATAAATAATAAATTATTGGAATTCTCCTTATTCCTTACAATATCAATAGTTGCTTCTAATAGTCTTCTCCATCTTGCAGGAGTACTTTTATGTAGAATAATTCCTTTATCAGAACTTCTTGGAGAATGATCGAAGTCAGGATTTATACAAGGGGTACAATCTTTATTATTACTAAATATATTAATAGCTCTTTTTACATAGTCTTCATAATCTGTATAATGGAGATATCCGTTTTTTCTCAATTTCATGAGAACTCTTGAGATTAATGATGGTTTTGTATCAATATACTTAGGAGCAATATCCACCAAACAATCGTAAACAACTGTATCAAATCCTTTTGGCATCGTCTTTCTATAGCGTTTTTGGCCTTGAGCAAAACCAAAGAAATAAAAACCATTTAGTCCATTCTTTGTTGCAAGGTTATTCCATACATCAATAAATAACTTCGTATCAGGGAACATAACAGTATCATAAATACCAAATATTAATTTTCCATCAACTTTCATATACCTTTCATCTTTAAATGCAGAAAGCATTTCATAGAAGTGAGCAGTATAATCTTCCACACCTTTATATGTTTGCTCAATTAGAAGTTTATTGGGCTTATTGGGGTCCCATGTTTTTGCATACCAAGAGTGGTTTGCCCAGCAAAGACAGAAAGGAAAATCTGGTTTACCTGTCTCTACAACTTCTTTAAAAACCTCAGAGAGTAGACGCTTGCCGTTAAACCAGTAATGCCAGTAGCAAAAGCCTTCTATACCAGCTTCACGAGCGAGTTGAGCTTGCTTCTCTCGTGTTTCTGGAACACGGAGATCATAGAAACCTAAGTCGCGTGGAATTCTTGGTTGATAATGTCCGGGAAACAAAGGCTTAGAACGAGCAACATTTGTCCATTCTGTAAATCCAGGGCTCCACCATTTATCGTTTTCTGGTGTAGGGTAAAATTGAGGGAGATAAAATGCTATAGCTCTCGTTTTAATCATATATCAGTATTTTGTTTGCAATTATTAATATAAAAGTCATCATTTTTTTTATAACCACATCTATTTTAAATTCATCAAAATTATTAATCAAATATGTCTGATCTGCCGACAAACCGTTAGCTTCAAATGCTCCAGCATATTTATAACTATATGCAAGACCAAATACAGGAACATTAGTATATATTGCTGCAAAATTTGCATGCATTCGTGTGCCACAAAAAAAAGACATCTTACTTATTATATACTTTACATATGGTGATTCCAAATCTATATCTATTAGAATAACGTTTGTCTTGTCTTCAAGTTTGTATAAATATATTGTCTATTGCCCGTCCCTTACTATCCATACTCAGCTGTAAATCTACGAAGTCCAATTTTATTAGTTTTTGATTTGAAAACAGCAAAAATGCTAATTGTTTTTTATATTATTAATTAACAATCTAAACATTTTACTTATGGTATCACTCTTCAATAAAAAATTATGGCTATATACAAAATATAATATAAAGAGTACAATGGTAAAAAGAATCATTGCAACCTCTTTTTCTATAAATAATTTTAAAGAAATGTTGCAAATGAATATATACGGTAGTGAAATAATGAAATATTTTACTAACTTTTTATATGGAAATTTCACTATGTGACTTTTTCTACACTTTAATATATAATATGATGTAACGGCTATTTCCGAAAACAATAAAACTATTGCTGAACCAGTTGCACCTAATTTTTTCACAAAAACAACATTACAAAACACACTCACAATTGCTCCAATTATTGAAGCATGTAAGATTATTTTATCTTTTTGCAACGGTATTAATACTTGTATCGCTAAAATCTGTGCAATACCAACAACTAATACCAAAGGCATAATTATTTTCATTGGAAAAATAGCACCGCCAAATTCTGATCCTGATAAAATATGAATAATTTGAGGTGAATGAATGATTGAAAATATAATTAAGGGAAAACAAAAAGCAAATAAAATATCAAAAGATTTCACAATTAACTCATTGAATTCCTCCTTTTCACCTGAAGATAATAACGAACTCATTCTTGGCATAATTGCACCAGTAAATGCTGTATAAAAACCTAATATTATTGTATAAATTTTAATTGAAACCCAATAATACCCAACTTGAATTGTATCTGAAACAAATCCTAAATACATTATATTAAAAGTTGTATACACTGACGTCAGTATAGAATAAGAACCAAGTATTATAGATTGTTTAAGGTAAGGTTTTAGATTAATTTCATGAAAAACGAATTTGACTATATTTTTTGAGTAAAAAATATTTATTAATCCGTTTATTACTACAGATAATGTAGTAAGTACAAAATATATTATATAATCATTCCTATCATTAACAAAGATGAAAATAGATAGTACATAAATTAATTTAATTATAAGTGACCTTGTAGTTATAAATTTAAAATTTTCTAAACCTCTGTAAAGCCATTCAATTAAAAACACTGAAAACAATAATTTAGCAGATCCAATATAAAAAAGTTCTCTATAAATATTCAATTTATCTATAAAAGTAACGGCTATGAAATATAATAATATTACAATTACTGAATAAATAGTATAAAGTAGGATCAAATTTGTAAATACTGCATTAACTTTATCTTTATCTCCTTTAAAGCGTGCAATCTCTCTTGTACCTATTGTTGAAGCCCCAAGGGTTGCAAATAGAATAAAGTAATTTATTGTATTATCAACAAAGCTAATAACACCTAAATTAGATACACCTAATACTCTAGACACATAAGGAAATGTTATTAATCCTATTACATAACCAGATAAAGTTAAAACTAAATTATAAGATATATTTGATTTTATACCCATTCATTATATAATTTTTGTAATCTATACTGAGAAGCTCATCTTCATAATATTTCATTCAAAGTTAAACCTATTATTAAAACCCACATTTATCTGTGTTATAAAGCTTCAACATTGAACTTCTCCAATTTAGAATTTCAACTCCCAACATATTCTTAATTTTACTCTTATCCAACACCGAATAACTTGGTCTTGTTACCTTACTGGGAAATTCACTTGAATGGCAAGGCTTTATATTGCAATTATGCCCTGAAGCTTCGTTGATTGCCACAGCAAAATCATACCAGGAGCAAACTCCTTCATTTGAAAAATGATATATTTGATTTTTTATATCTCTATCATTCTTCATAATTATCTTATGAATTACATCTGCCAAATCACCTGCATAAGTTGGAGTTCCAACCTGATCAAATACAACCTTTAAGTTTTCTTTTTCTGCAGTTAGCTTCTGCATTGTTTTAAGAAAGTTCTTTCCAAAAGAAGAGTAGAGCCATGAAGTACGAATTATCACATACTCGCATCCGGAGTTTATTATTGCATTTTCTCCTCTTAGTTTTGTTTCACCATATACACCCAAAGGCTTTGTTTCGTCAGTTTCTGTGTAAGGAGTGTTTTTTGTACCGTCAAATACGTAATCGGTAGAAATATGAATTAAATAACCGTTTCTTTCTCTGCATACTTCTGCGAGATTTTTTGGCCCTATATGATTAATGAGATCTGCCTTTTCTTTGTCGTCTTCTGCTTTATCAACGTTTGTATATGCAGCACAATTAACTACAATATCAATACTGTTTGTAACAAAGAAATTTGAAACATCATTTTTGTTGGTAATATCCAAATCAGCTACATCTGTAAAGAAGTAATTATTGATTTTATCTTTTTCGTCAACAACAAGACGAAATTCATTGCCCAATTGTCCATTGGACCCTGTTATTAGTATATTATACATACAAGTTCTCATTATAATCAAACAGGTAATCTGACTTTGATAATAAAGGATTCTTTTTGTCCTTTTCTGAAAGTATAATATCTTCCGTGGGAATCTGCCAATCAATATTCAAAGCCGGATCATTCCACATAATCCCGCCTTCTGATTTATGTGCATAGTAGTTGTCACATTTATACTGAAAAATAGCTTCATCACTTAATACAACGAACCCATGAGCAAATCCACGAGGAACAAAAAACTGCATTTTATTTTCTTCTGAAAGCACCGTTGCTACATGTTTGCCAAAAGTGGGGGATCCTTTTCGTATATCTACAGCAACATCCAAAACACTGCCTTTAACTACCCTTACCAACTTTGATTGAGCATAAGGCATCTTTTGGAAATGAAGTCCTCTTAATACTCCATAAGTAGATTTAGATTCATTATCCTGAATAAATGTGGTTTTACATACTTTCTCCTCAAACTCTTTCTGTGAAAATGACTCAAAAAAATATCCTCTTTCATCGGAGAATACTTTTGGTTCTAGTATAACAACACCCTCAATTTCGGTTTTTATAACTTTCATCCTTATTTACCTATCTGTATACATTTCCTCATAATACCTCTGATAATCACCACTTGTAACATTGTCAAGCCACTCCTGATTATCAAGGTACCACTTAACTGTCTTTTCTATTCCCTCTTCAAACTGAAGTGAAGGCTCCCATCCCAGTTCGTTCTTTATTTTTGTTGCGTCTATTGCATAGCGCAAATCGTGTCCTGCACGGTCTGTTACATATGTAATAAGACTATCGGAAGAACCTTCTGGTCTGCCTAAATGTTTGTCTACCGTTTTAATTATAACCTTAATCAAATCGATATTTGTCCACTCGTTAAAACCACCTATGTTATATGTCTCTGCTATTCTTCCCTTATGAAAAATCATATCAATAGCGCGTGCATGATCTACTACATATAGCCAATCGCGCACGTTTTCTCCTTTTCCATAAACAGGTAGTGGTTTTTTATTACGAATATTATGTATAAACAGTGGAATCAACTTCTCTGGGAACTGATACGGACCGTAATTATTTGAGCAGTTAGATATAACGTAAGGCAATCCATAAGTATCGTGATATGCTCTTACGAAATGATCTGATGCTGCTTTTGATGCTGAATATGGACTATGCGGATCGTAGCTTGTTTCTTCTGTAAAAAGAGTGTCATCGAATTCTAAAGCGCCATAAACCTCATCTGTAGATACATGATAAAACAGTTTATTGCTAAAATCATCTTTCCAATATTCTTTTGCTACTTGTAAGAGATTTAATGTACCCAACACATTAGTCTTAGCAAAAAGGAAAGGATCTTTAATACTTCTATCAACATGACTCTCTGCTGCAAGATGAATAACACCATCTACTTTATGCTCTGCAAAAAGATTATTCACAAGCGATTCATCACAAATATCACCCTTTACAAAAAGGTAGTTAGGTTTATCCTCTATATCTTTCAAGTTTGCCAAGTTACCGGCATAAGTAAGTTTATCAAGATTGATAATCTTGTAGTCGGGATATTTATTCACGAAAAGACGCACCACATGCGACCCAATAAACCCGGCTCCTCCGGTTACAACAATTGTTCTTTTAAACGTTTCTTTTGACATTCTTAATTTACCTTTCTCTTTCTACTAACTTTTGTAAATACTGACCATATTCATTTTTACACATAGGCTCAGCTATTTCAAGTAATTGATCATTACTAATCCATTTATTTCTCCATGCAATCTCTTCCAAACAAGAAACTTTAAGTCCCTGTCGTTTCTCCAACACCTCAATAAATGTTGATGCTTCGGAAAGAGAATCGTGAGTACCTGTATCGAGCCAAGCAAAACCACGTCCAAATACTTGAACTTTAAGTTCTTCATCATTTAAGAACTGCTGATTTACAGTTGTGATTTCTAATTCACCCCTTGCAGATGGTTTAATGTTTTTAGCAACATCAACTACCTTATTGGGATAAAAATATAAACCAACTACTGCATAATTTGATTTTGGATTAGCTGGCTTCTCTTCGA
>JAQVXN010000120.1 GCA_028709135.1 Bacteroidaceae bacterium
ATTTAACGGGATGCAGCACAGCTGAAACGCGCGTAGCACGTTGATTTAAATCTTCACGCGCCGCAGCTTCCAACATGGTATAGTCATTCAGCGCATCAAATTTGGTATAACCAATCATATCAATAAAACGTCGCACAGCCTCAGGCGAATAGCCTCGACGACGCAAACCACAAAGAGTTGGCATACGCGGATCATCCCACCCATTTACCAAATGCTCCTGAACCAGAGCGAGCAGTTTGCGCTTGCTCATTACAGTATACGTTAAGTTCAGGCGATTGAATTCATATTGATGAGGACGGTGATCGTTCAGGTCTCTCCCTTGTTTAAGCTCGTCAATGAAATAGTCATAAAGCGGACGATGAGGAACAAATTCCAAGGTACAAATGGAATGCGTAACTCCTTCAAAGAAATCACTCTGTCCGTGAGCAAAATCATACATGGGATAAACTTTCCATTTTGTTCCGGTACGATGATGAGGACGGTCTATAATACGATATATAACAGGATCGCGGAAATGCATATTCGCATGAGCCATATCTATTTTTGCCCTCAGCACCATACTACCTTCAACAACTTCGCCATTGCTCATTTTCTCAAAAAGAGAAAGGTTTTCCTCTATAGGACGATCCCGAAAGGGACTGGCCACACCGGGCTCTGTTGGCGTTCCTTTTTGCGTAGCAATCTCTTCGCTACTTTGCTCGTCAACATAAGCTTTACCTTCCTTTATTAAGCGAATTGCAAAATCATAAAGCTGCTGAAAATAGTCACTGGCATAATAAATATGGCCCCATTTAAAACCAAGCCATTGAATATCTTCTTTAATGGCCTCCACATATTCATTGTCTTCCTTTTGAGGATTCGTGTCGTCAAAACGCAAATTACAAACTCCGCCATATTTCTGAGCAATGCCAAAATCCATACAGAGTGCCTTGGCATGACCAATATGAAGATAGCCATTTGGCTCCGGTGGGAAACGGGTTTGCAGACGTCCGTCGTTCAGCCCTTCCTTTAAATCGTGTTCAACAATTTCCTCTATAAAATTGAGGCTCTTCTTGGAAGCCTTCTCTTCGTTTTGCTCAGATGCTATCATTGTTGCGTTGTTTACTATTTTTATGCGCACAAAATTACTCATTTTTACCGAATGTTCCAATATTTGCTATACCTAATTTATATATCAATTTTTTCTTTTTCATTTGTTCCTTGCAAACCTTTGTTTTAACTTTGCAAAAAACACAAAAGCATCAAAATCTACTTTCAACTTATTCACCTCCAGCTTTAAATTTTTAACTTGTGAGTCTTTCTCCTAAAAAAACTTCTAAAGAAAATGCTTTATATCCTTAATTTTGCATATTATACTGAAAAGCAATCATTAAAAAAGTTTTGATTTATGCTGCAGGACATATAAAAAAGTTTTGCCAAACAAAAAAAAACGCTCAATTTTGTCATCGAAAAAACTGAGAACAACCTTTACGCCTTAAAGTCAGTACTAATACACTAAAATAAAGTCCCACTCGCAGAAATGCGTTAAGACTTTCTTTTTTAAGCAAAAACACAAAAAGCCCGACCTGTTTGAGATAACTCAAGAGGTCGGGCAACATCTTTCTATAAGCCACTTCGGTCCCACTACGTCATGCTATAAATTTAACTAATAAATCTTCAAAATCTTGTCATGAGTTCAAAGACAATTTTATCTTTTTCTGAAGGCAGTGCATAAGCTGCATGCTCATAAAAATATTTTTCATAATTAATCCGAATGTCCGCCACGAAAGGAGCACACAAACTTAATGTTATTCCACTTGTCAATCTCTGACGTTTATAATCATTTACAATAAGAGAACCCGCAGGGTTTGTCAAATGATTGAGATACTTTTTTCCATCACTTTGATCCGACATGTAGTCATAACGACAAAGTGGGGAAATCTTCCTAAACATTTTTGCTTTTAATGGAATATCATAATTTACAAAAGCATCTAGAGCATTAACAGACTTAAAGGCATTATCCTCATAGTGTTTGCGTAAATATTCACACTCCACATGCCATCTTTTACTCTGAAAAAAAGCCCCCACATCATACATCATAATAATGTAATCTTCTGGTTTTACCTTTTGTACACTTAAAGTCAAATTAAATCCTTTTGGAAAGAAGAATTGAGCCTTACTGGAAAAATTCACATTAGACGTCCAATAGTCTTTCTGATTCGTCAATCCGGAGCCATTAAACATTCCACACTCCAAAATGATTGGAAAACCTGCATCAAGTTTATACTCCAAACAACCACCTACATCACGGATGTCAGCCACTTGTTTCGCGATAAATGACCGATTTGCGAAATAACGCACAGCCGGTGAACGATGGGCATCAATTGTAAACGGCACGCGCATCTGTCCAATGCGAAAACTAAATTTATCAAATGGCATCAACTCACTATAAGCATCAAGCATTTTTATTTTCCCTTCATCCGAAAGATCGATTTCGGCTTTATAACCCACATAATGTGTAATGGTATCTTCGATAGAAACTTGCGCATTACGAACTTCAAAACGTCCAGCATGGTCGTCAGGTTGATATTCATACTTGCCACGTATCGTACCGTGAATTTTAGGTGAAAAAGCATTTTTCACATTCTGCGCATTCATTGCAACTGCAGATGAAAGGCACACCACAATCAACATTAATTCCCCTCTTCTCATAAATCTCTATTTTTTTGAGGTCAAAAATACAGCCTATATATGATAATTTTGATACAAAACTTTTAAGAAATTGTTACATCATCAATTAATCCACATATGTATTAAATCATTCAAAATCCCTTTTCTCAAGATTAAATTTATTAGCAAGCTAGTAGTTTCATGTTAAAACAACAGGAAAAAGGAACAACCTCTCAAAAATAAATTATCTTTGTACACGATACGTATAACTTTTCTTTTTCTGCAAAAAAATTCTATTCAATATTGATGTCACAAGAAACACAAAAATATCCAATTGATAGAGTCCTCTCTCCTGTTCAAAAGTTTATTAATCAAGAAAAATCAGGTGGAATTGTCCTTGTCATCAGTGTTATTTTGGCACTAATTATGGCAAACAGCAGCTTTTCACAACAATACTTGAATTTCTTTGAAAAAGATTTTGGTTTTTCTTTTAATGGAAAACTATATCTACATTATAGTCTTTATCATTGGATTAATGATGGACTAATGGCCATGTTCTTTTTTGTAGTAGGATTGGAACTGAAAAAGGAATTTATCGCTGGAGAACTTGCAAGTTTTCAAAAGGCCATGTTACCAGTCGTTACAGCTTTAGGCGGAATGCTTATGCCTGCCCTTATTTACCTACTGCTCAATCACAGCGGCGAAGCCCAACAAGGCTGGGGAATTCCAATGGCCACAGACATTGCCTTTGCTATGGGCGTACTTTATCTCCTCGGTAACAAAGTACCTTCATCTCTCAAAGTTTTTCTAATGGCTCTTGCTGTTGTGGATGATTTGGGATCCGTATTGGTCATTGCCTTCTTTTATTCCTCTGACATTTCCATTCTTAATCTCTCTATTGGATTAGGATTTAGCTTCATCATGCTCATCGCTAATAAACTGGGCGTAAAAAACATTTTATTCTATGCCATACTTGGAATTGGAGGTGTTTGGGTATCTTTTTTACTCTCAGGTGTCCACGCCACAATCGCTGCCGTTTTAGCTGCATTCATGATTCCTGCGGATTCCAGAAATCAACATCTTTATTCTCCTACCACAAAACAACGCGTCGTGGCCAATAATTCACCTTTAGAACGCCTTATTCATTCTCTACATCCATTTGTTACATTCTTTGTCATGCCATTCTTTGCCTTAGCTAATGCTTGCATTTCTTTTGCAGATATTGACATACACACCCTTTTCAGTACCCATATTACAATAGGTGTCACTTTAGGATTAGTTTGTGGGAAAGTTTTAGGCGTTATAGGTTCTCTTTGGATAATGGCAAAACTAAAACTTGCATCTTATCCTGAAGGTATGAACCATCGGCGCCAACTTGGACTTGGCTTGCTGGCATCTATTGGATTTACCATGTCTCTTTTTATTACTTCTCTGGCCTTTACGGAAGAACTTCACCTGAATCAGGCAAAAATAGGAATATTTGCAGCCTCTATCATCGGTAGTCTTTCAGGTTACCTATTACTTAGAAAATAATATTTCGGGAAGCAACTCATAAACTGCCTGATTTAACTTATCAATCATCTTTTGCTCTTACCTAAATTTTCCCAGAACCTAGAATCAACAGGCAAGTGCAAAATGAACTGAAATGTTTAAAGATTTGAAGTTTAGGGGTAGAAAAGTTCAATTTAGCGCTGGGTCTGTTGTTTATCTTTGTTTTCTTTTTGTGAAAATACGGCTCAGCCAGTAAAGTTGGGGATTTAACAAATTGTTCCGATTCAGTGCTCAGACCGTAAAATGAACTCGTTGCTTTCAAAAAATTGATTTGATCGTGTTTTTCAAATTTTTACTTGCGCTATCAAAGTTGGTGACGCAGTGCGTCACAAAAGAAACGCAGTGCGTCATGAAAAAAACGCGTCGCGTCACAAAAGAAACGCACCGCGTCACATAGAATATGAAGTAACCTTTCATTTGGAACACTATATCAGGATAGAATTTCAGCCAAATAAAAGAAAAGTATCAAGTATATCAAAGACCCTACGAGGTAAAATGTTTCGACCTCGTTAAAGTCCGGACCTATGCTGTTTAAAAATAGAAAATGTAATTCAAGCATTTCAAATTCGCGGTGTCAGATTAATGCAGAGACCAATAGCATCTGTCGCTACCTAAATTTTTTAATGCTAAATAATCCATACTCTTTTTGAGCTGGATTCTACTTTAGTTATCTTGAAATAAGTAATAAACTCTGACAGAAGCATTAAATTGAGAATTTCTAGTAACCGCAATTTGCTAAATCCCCAATTTTACGAAGAGAGCCCCACTAATCTGTTTGTAAACAAAAAGTCCTGAAGAAAAAACTTCAGGACTTTACAATTTCCACTCTTTTTCTCGAGGCGGTGCGTACGGGACTCGAACCCGTGACCTCCTGCGTGACAGGCAGGCATTCTAACCAGCTGAACTAACGCACCAGATTGTTTTTGCGCACTTTTTCAAACGCGATGCAAAGGTAGAAAGTTTTTCTATTTCCTCCAAATTTTTATTTACTATTTTGTGAAAATTCTCTGAAAAATTTTTGTATCAATAAACTCATCTCCCATATATAACCAGTTCTTAAGCGTACACGTAGGTTCGTAACCAGCTTTCAGAAAGAGCTTTATAGACGCTATATTCTTCACGCTCACGTAAGAATACAGCTGTCGCAGATGCAAGAATTCTTGCACATATTTTTCCATTAATTCAAGCACCTCGGTGCCATATCCCATATTTCTGTAGTCTTTTGCCAGCACAATACCAATTTCAGCACGCAAATGACGAGGATTAAAATCTACCAGATCTGCCATACCAACCACAGTACCTTCCTCAACTGACTCTATCATCAGGCGAAGTTGTCCATCGGTATAAATATCATGGGTGCCTTTTGCAATGAATTGTTTCAGCAAATAGCGTGAATAAGGTACATTTACGCTACTGATGTCCCACAGCGTTGTATCATTTTCCAAAGTATACAATACTTCCAAATCTTCTGGTTCCATCGCCCTCAGAGTGACTCGCTTTCCTAACAATAAGTTCGTTTTAATCATGGTGTAAACACGTTTTGATTGGTTATCAGTAAATGTTTGGAGAGATCATAGGTCCCTATCAAATTATCTTTGTTTTTTGCACTGTCAAACAATTTCAATATACTTTCCACACGAAAAGCACTGCGATCATAAACCACAAAACCATAATTACTAGATACAATATTTGAATCCAAATGTCCCAGAGGAAGGTTTTTTTCATTACCTTCTATAAAATCTGCTTCAATCATACGTTGACGACAAATCTCTTTAACTTCATTCAGCATCTGATTACTTCCAATAAACAAGAACTTCTTTTCTGGCACATTATTATATCTCCGAGCATGTGAAAACAAAGATCCGATTTTTTTATATAAAAGTGCATTCATAGCAAGAAAAAAGACAACAGTTTTAATCGGTAAAGAGAGCATGAAGCCGTAATGTTTGTAATGTTTATCAAAAAAAATCAGCATCGCCTCATAAAAAACATATACATAGCGGTAGGAACTTTTTTCCGTACTTT
>JAQVXN010000121.1 GCA_028709135.1 Bacteroidaceae bacterium
GAGCTTGAAGTCCCAGTTTGTTATCACCCATGCTGACTTCCAATTCCGCTTTTGGTGTTAGTGCAGCCACAGAATCAATGACGATGATATCGATAGCTGAAGAACGAATCAATTGTTCAGCTATTTCCAACGCTTGTTCTCCGTTGTCAGGTTGTGAAATAAGAAGCTGATTTACATCTACGCCTAAATTAGCGGCATAAAATCTGTCAAAAGCGTGTTCTGCATCGATGAAAGCTGCGATGCCTCCCTTTTTCTGTGCTTCAGCAATAGCATGAATAGCTAATGTAGTTTTTCCGAAGCTTTCGGGACCATAAATTTCAATAACGCGACCGCGTGGATAACCACCAACTCCTAGTGCAATATCTAATGCAATACTACCGGTAGGAATTACGTCTACTTGCTCAACTTTTTCATCGCCCAATTTCATGATGGAACCTTTTCCAAAATCTTTTTCTATTTTGGCCATTGCCATCTGAAGAGCTTTCAATTTTCCTTCATTATCGTTTGTAACGATATCTTCTGTTTTTTTTGCCATATAGTAGTTCTGTTTTTATTGAAATGTTCATGAAGGTTTAGAGTTCCAAATCACCATTGAACACTTCATGCCAAGGCAACCCTTGCTTATTGAGTTCTTCCATAAACGGATCAGGATTAAATTCCTCTACATTCCATACGCCGGGTTTGTGCCAGAGTCCGAGCATAAACATGCGAGCTCCTATCATTGCCGGTACGCCGGTTGTATAGCTTACGCCCTGCATCCCCGTCTCTTCATAAGCAGCGCGATGGCTACAATTATTATAAATATAGTATGTTCGTTCTTTTCCATCTTTGAGTCCCCGAATTCTGCAGCCAATACTCGTTTCACCCTCGTAGTTAGCACCGAGATCTTGTGGATTTGGGAGTACGGCTTTAAGAAATTGTAACGGTACTATTTTTTGTCCGTTGTATTCAATTGGATCGATGCGGGCCATGCCGATATCCTGAATTACACGCAAGTGTGTTAGGTATTCCTGCCCGAACGTCATCCAGAAACGTGCCTGCTTAATTGTTGGAAAATTTTTTGTCAAGCTTTCTAGTTCTTCATGATACATGAGGTAGCTCTCTCTCGGCCCGATGTTCGGATAGGTCAAAGCTTTATGAATTTCCAGTGCTCCTGTTTGTATCCATTTTCCATCCAAATAGTAACGTCCTTTCTGTGTGATTTCTCGGATATTGATTTCTGGGTTGAAGTTCGTAGCAAAAGCCTTATGGTGATTGCCTGCATTGCAGTCTACAATATCCAGATAACGAATTTCATCAAAATGGTGTTTTGCAGCGTATGCTGTATAAATGCCGCTGACGCCGGGATCAAAACCACAACCAAGAATGGCTGTAAGACCGGCTGCTTCAAAACGTTTCTTGTAAGCCCACTGCCAACTATATTCAAAGTGTGCTTCGTCGCGGGGTTCGTAGTTCGCTGTATCGAGATAATTTACACCGGCCTGCAAACATGCATCCATGATAGTAAGATCTTGATATGGCAAAGCTAGATTCATTACCAGATCTGGTTTGAATTCATTAAATAGTTTAACTAATTCGTCAACATGATCTGCATCTACCTGTGCAGTACGAATATGTGGATTCCCAATAGATTTCACAATGGCGTCGCATTTTGATCTGGTACGACTGGCTATCATGATTTCACCGAATACATCCATATTTTTAGCCACTTTAACGGCAGCCACAGTAGCCACGCCGCCGGCTCCTATAATAATTACTTTTCCCATTTTAATTATATGTATCTTTTCCGTTTGACAAAGTTAACAATTTTACTTGAGTTATTCCATGAAAAGCAATGTAAAAAAGAATATTATCTTTTAATACATGGCTTGCAGACACTTCTGAATTTCATCCCAACTCACTTCCTTTCACTCCCAAAGCTGCCATTAATGAATAAGTCAGAACTTCTTGTCCACAATGCATTCCTGCCAAAGGATTTACAGTTAGTAAGGTTGTTTCCGTCTTTCCAATATCTGATAGAACACGCTTTAAATCTATTCCATATTCGTTCATGTCTGGTACGAGAATGAGTCGTTTTACTTTTTCTGATGAGAGTAACATCTCGGCACTTTGTGTGTAGAGTTTTCCCCGTGTCACTATTTCCTGCTCAACAGGAAAAGATGCAAAACAAAATTCTCCTAAATGGTCTGTAAAAGCATGCCCGTTTAACATGTCTTTTAAATCAGAAGGTTCAAAATTTTGTAATATTGTTTTTTCCCCAGAATATATCAGTAAAACCTGTATACGATTATTTCCCGGACGCAAACCTCCGTCAAGTGCTACATAATCAACCCATTTAGCTATATTGATTTTTTGCATGCGTCGTTCTAGCATACGCTCCAGTTGTACGGAGAGTTCAAACACCATTTGGTCTGCATAGTCTGCATCGATCAGAATAACGTTTTCTTCCCAATTCGTATTTCCGCTTCCTTCCATATCCTTCTTAACTTTGATGTTTTTTCTGTTGCAAAGATAGTGCAAATCAACTGAAATCTTGTAAGAATCTTAAAGACTTTCAAATGGAGATTTTTCTATTAGTAGTCTGTCCATGATTAGGGCACTTCAGCGAAGGTAACAAATCCCGTAAGATTTCAGAATTGAAAGTAAAAACATAGAAAGAGATACTGTAAATTTTGGAGCGAACGTTGAAGAATGCCCCTGTTTAGATTCTTTCAACGTTACAATCAGTTGTCTTGCTTTTAAATAGTTTTGTAAAGAACAAAAGCTTTATGAATAACAATAATATAGCGTCAAATATATAAAATAAGGTATAGATCAAACTTGTTGAAATTTTTCGGACTTTTATTGGCTCAGTCCGTAAAGTTGGGGATTTAACAAATTGTTCCGATTCAGTGCTCAGAACGTAAAATAAACTCGTTGCTTTCAAAGAATTCATTTGATCGTGTTTCCACAATTTTTACATGCTCAATCAAAGTTGGTGACGCAGTGCGTCACAAAAGAAACGCAGTGCGTCATGAAAAAAACGCGTCGCGTCACAAAAGAAACGCGTCGCGTCACAAAAGAAACGCGTCGCGTCACATAGTATGAGAAGTAACCTTTCATTGAAAACACCATATCCTGATAGAATTTCAGCCAAATAAAGAAATGTATCAAGTGTATCAAAGGCCCTACGAGGTAAAAAGTTTCTGCCTGTTTAAAGTCCTGACCTATATAGTGCTGTTTTAAAAATAGGGCATGTAATTGAAACATTTAAAATTCGTGGTGAGATTGATGTGGAGGCCAGTAGAATCTGTTGTAACCTAAATTTTTAATGCTAAACGAATCCTTATTTTTTCTGAGCTGGATTCTACTTTAGTTATCTTGAAATAAGTCATGAAGTCCGACGGAAGCATTGAATGGGCGATTTCTAATAACTGCGTTTTGTTAAATCCCCAACTTTACCGACTGAACTCTTTGTATCTTATTCGAATGACCAGACAAAGAAAATACGGCTTTTGTGAAAAATATATTTGTTGTGTTTCAAAATTTCTTTGTTACATTTCAAAATATATTTGTTGTATTTTTGACAACTGGCCTTATTGTTTCGACGAACTGCCTTTTATTTTTTACGAAGAACCACATAAGGCTTTGTCTCGTGCAACTATCATTTAAAGGGCATTTCTGAGAGTTTTTTTATTCAAAAAGGAATACTTTCTAGAATACTGATTTTTCTTGTGACAAACCTGTGTAATTTAGAAAAGAAATCGGTGGTAATGGCCAGAGGACAAGTTTTTTTATGTAATTTTGCACATAAAATCGAAGAACCAGCAAATAACATTAAATAAAAAATGGACATTATAAAAGAAATTATTCAACGAGCCCAGCAACAGAGGCAACGTATTGTGTTACCGGAAGGTACTGAGCCTCGTACCATTCAAGCTGCAGATCGTGCTATTGAAAATGGTACTGCAGACGTAATTCTTTTGGGTAAACGTGAAGAAATTCTCGGTTTGGCAAATAGCCTTAATCTCAAAAACATTTTAAAAGCCAATATTATTAATCCTGAAACTTCAGAACAACATGAGATGTTTGCCGAAAAATTGGTTGAACTGAGAAAGAAGAAAGGCATGACCATTGAAGAAGCACGAAAGTTGATCAATAATCCGCTTTATTTTGGCTGTATGATGATTAAACTCGGTTTTGCTGATGGTCAATTGGCAGGTGCCAGAGATGCCACGGCAAATGTGTTGCGCCCTGCACTCCAAATCATAAAAACAGAGCCAGGTATTACGTGTGTTTCTGGAGGAATGCTTCTAATAACGAATGCTAAAGAGTATGGAGAAGAAGGACTCCTCGTTGTTGGTGATGTGGCCGTGACACCGGTACCAGATGCGGGACAGTTGGCCCAAATTGCAATATGCACGGCTCGCACAGCACAGGCTGTAGCAGGAATTCAGGATCCTCGTGTTGCTATGCTGAGTTTCTCAACTAAAGGTTCTGCTTCGCATGAAGTTGTAAACAAGGTGATCGAGGCAACGCGTAAGGCTCATGAGATGGCTCCAGAACTGAAACTGGACGGAGAATTACAGGCTGATGCAGCCATAGTTCCGGAAGTAGCACAACTGAAAGCTCCGGGATCAGAAGTTGCTGGAAAAGCCAATGTACTTATCGTGCCATGTCTGGAGGTGGGTAATATCTCTTACAAACTTGTTCAGCGTTTGGGCCATGCAAAAGCGATTGGTCCTATTTTGCAAGGTATTGCACGCCCCGTAAACGATCTTAGTCGTGGATGTTCAGTAGATGACGTTTATACGATGATCGCTATCACGGCAGATCAAGCCATTCATCTTAAGGAGCAAGAAGCGAAATAAGTCATTCTTATACTCATACAAAAAATATTTATACAAACACATATCCATCTATGAAAGTATTCGTATTAAACTGCGGAAGTTCTTCCATAAAGTACAAATTGTACAACATGGACAACAAGACCGTCATGGCTGCGGGGGGTATTGAAAAAATAGGACTCCCAGGGGCGTTCCTGAAGACAAAGAAACCAGTAGAAGAAAAAATCTTTAACGACATTTCAGATCACGACATCGGGCTCGACATGATTTTTAATAGTCTCACGGATCCGGAAAAAGGTGTTCTGAAAAGTTTGAACGAAATTGACGCTGTTGGTCATCGCATTGCTCATGGAGGAAAATTCACCAAAAGTTTGGAACTAACCCCTGAAGTATTAGAAGAGTGGAAACAATATGAAGATCTTGCTCCCCTGCACAACCCGGCTCACCTCAAAGGTATTGTTGCTACGGCGAAAAGGCTTGAGCATGTAACGCAGGTTGGCGTATTTGATACTTCATTTCATCAAACTATGCCGGAATATGCTTACCGATATGCATTACCTTGGAAGATTTCTGAAAAATACAATATTCGTCGTTACGGTTTTCACGGAACAAGTCATCGTTATGTGCTTCATCGTGCTGGCGAGTATCTTGGTTTCAATCCGGCTGAAAAGCGTGTGATCTCCTGTCATATTGGTAACGGAGCTTCAGTTTGCGCAATTGATCATGGACGAAGTGTAGACACGTCGATGGGTCTTACTCCACTGGAAGGGCTCGTCATGGGTACTCGCACAGGTGATATTGATCCTTCTGCTATTCTTTATTTGATGGATAAGATGAATTTGAGTACCAAAGAAATGTCAGACCTGATAAATAAGCAAAGTGGTATGCTGGGACTCACGGAATACTCTTCAGATATGCGCGAAATTATGGAGCGTGTTGAAGAAGGAGACCCACGTTGCACCTTAGCCAATAAAATCTACAATTACCGTCTCAAAAAGTACATTTGTTCCTATATTGGTATCTTGGGAGGCGTTGATTACATCCTCTTTACCGCAGGCGTTGGAGAACATCAATGGGACGTTCGTCAGGATTCCTTGGTAGGACTTGAATTCCTCGGCATTAAGTTGGACTTGAATAAGAACAAAGAAGTCTTCGGGGAGGAAGCTGTGATTTCAACCCCTGACAGTAAGGTAACGGTAGCCGTTATTCCTACAGATGAAGAATTGCTCGTCGCTACCGACACCATGAAAATTGCACAAGAAAAAAATGATTCAAAATAAAGAATTTAAACGTCTAATAAAAAAACCAGTAACCTAAAATAAGGTTACCGGTTCTTTTATTCCCAACCTTAACAATATTTTACAAAAAAAATAGATTCCCTTT
>JAQVXN010000122.1 GCA_028709135.1 Bacteroidaceae bacterium
CAACTTACCTCCCCGGTACGCTGGACGGTTGAAGTTAACTCAATGGTTGAAGGAGGTGCTACAGATTTCACAGAATGCGGTCCCGGAAAAGCACTTCAAGGTATGATTGCCAAGATTTGCAAAGGAAATGAGGCCATTTCTGTTCACGGATTAGAGTAAAAAGAAATTTAGGTTTACAGAACATTATCTGTCTCACAGATTCTCCTCACCTCAATCAACATTGTAAAGAGGAGCATCTGTGATTTTTTTATCTTATCTTATTTTATCATGAGAAAAGTCATCATTTATCAGCTTCTTCCCAGACTGTTCGGTAACGATAATACTCATCTATTTTACAATGGCACATTCAATCAGAACGGATGCGGTAAAATGAATGATATCACGAATACTGCACTTAAAAAAATCAAAGAAATTGGCATCACTCACATCTGGTATACAGGTTTACTGGAACACGCAACCCAAACAGATTATTCTGATTTTGGCATACACAAGGATCATTCAGCTATCGTAAAAGGTAGAGCCGGCTCTCCGTACGCGGTAAAAGATTATTATGACATTGACCCCGATCTGGCTTCGCAGCCAAATAAAAGATTTCAAGAATTTCAACAATTACTGGAACGCACACATCAAGCAGAACTCGCTTTGATCATGGACTTTGTGCCTAATCACGTGGCTAGACAATATTTTTCAGACAACAAACCTCAGGGAGTCAAGGATCTTGGTGAAGACGATTGCCAAATTCAGGCTTTTAACCCACAGAATAATTTTTATTACATACCTGGAACTCCACTTCGCGGGACATTTGACATGGTAGGTAACGACCTACAGCCCTATCAAGAGAATCCTGCAAAAGCTACTGGAAACAACTGTTTTACTGCGTCACCAAGCCGTAACGATTGGTATGAAACTGTGAAGCTAAATTACGGAATAGATTATTTGGGTGGAGGTACGCAACGGTTTTACCCCATTCCCGATACATGGAAAAAAATGCTCGCTATTTTGCTCTTCTGGGCTCAACAGGGTGTTGATGGCTTTCGTTGTGACATGGCTGAAATGGTTCCTTGTGAATTTTGGGACTGGGCAATATCCGCAATAAAACGTGAATATCCAGATCTTTTATTTATTGGAGAAGTTTACAATCCAGACCTCTATCACGAATATATATTTCACGGACATTTTGATTACCTTTATGACAAGGTGGGACTTTACGATACGCTGCGTGCAGTCACCTGTGGTCAGCGCCCCGCATCAGACATCTCAAATTGTTGGAAGGGTGTTGGTGATATACAGTCGCACATGCTTAATTTTCTCGAAAATCATGACGAACAGCGCTTGGCTTCAGACTTTTATGCAGGCTCTGGCATAAAAGGAAAAGCTGCGGCAATTGTTTCCATTTGCATGAATACGAATCCTTTTATGCTCTATTTTGGACAAGAATTTGGTGAACGCGGGATGGATGAAGAGGGTTTTAGCGGCCTAGACGGAAGAACCACAATTTTTGACTATTGGTCTGTTAAAACTATTCGCAAATGGCGCTCAAATGGGAAGTATCAATTAAAATCACTCAGTTCAGAAGAAAAAGACATTTACACCTTTTACAAAAAGATTCTTCAACTGTCACAAAATGAAAAAGCACTACGAGAAGGGCGCTTTTTCGATGTAATGTATGTCAACTATGATAACCCTGAATTTGATGCTCAACACACATTTGCCTTTATCCGTCAAACTGAAAATGAAGCTATTTTTGTTGTTACCAATTTTAGCAACCAAATAAACAATGCCGGCATTATTATTCCGCAACATGCCTTTGATTTTCTAGGTATTCCGACAGGTTCCTATGAAGCAAAAAATTTATTTACAGGAAGAATTAAGAACCTAGACCTATCTGCGAATAATCTTATTCACGTAAAGATTAAACCATATAGCGGAACACTCTTAAAAATAATATTTTAAGATATTCAATAACTACTAAATTATAAGAACTATGAACAATGATTGGAAAGACCGTTTAGGTGTAGTATTTTCAACGAGCTCAGATTTCAAGTACAATAACCCTGATGAGCAAAAAACAAATACACTACCTCCCCAACAGCAAAAACTGCATGTGTATTTTAATAAGCGCAATAGAAAAGGTAAGGTTGTAACACTTATTGACGGTTTCATTGGTAATAGTAATGACTTGAAATCTTTGGAGAAACTCCTCAAAACAAAGTGCGGCACCGGAGGATCCAGCAAAGAAGGACAAATCATCATTCAGGGCAATTGCGTAGACAAAATAAAATCAATCCTTGATAATGAGGGATATAAAGTGAAATAATTTTTTTGATAACATTTTCAAAAAAAATCAGAGTAATTTATTTGAAATCAGATCCTCACTAAACAAAAGAATTACTTATCTTTGCACTATGCTTAGTGTGGAAAAATTCATAGAAAAACTCTTATTAAAGCACGATTGTGTAATAATTCCAGCCTTGGGAGGTTTTGTAACTCATTACGAATCAGCCTATCAAGACAGTGAATCAGGAATGTACTACCCTCCCTCTCGATCTATTAGTTTTAACTCTCAACTAAAAATGAATGATGGATTGTTAGTACAAGCATACATGCAGGCTTTCGACACGAATTTCCCAGAAGCTAATCGAATGGTAGAACATGAGGCCGAGAGAATAAAAAGCGTTTTGCGATCAACAGGAGTCTTTTTATTCCAAAACTTGGGTATACTAGAATTGAAAGAAAACGACCGTTTACTTTTTACTCCCCAAGATGAAGGTGGCATTGCTGCTCCTGACCTTTATGGGTTGGATGCATTCTTTATGAAACAGTATGTCATGCAGCAGAAAGTCACACCCGTTAAACAAGTCATTTTATCAGAGAAAATTGAATCAAACGAGGAAATACCAGCAGACGAAAAAAATAACAACATTATTTGGAAATCGCATTATACAATTAACTTAAATAAAAATGTAACCAACTATTTTGCTGCAGCATTAGTTGCTATCGTTTTTTATTTTAGCTTTGCCATTCCTGTTTCAAATGACACCACAGCAGAACATAATCATCTTTCTATTGCAAACGGAGCTCTTTACGGTTTCCCCATTCAAAGTATCATACAACCCGTTTCATCGAAGAGTATTAATAAAGCTGGACAAACAGCAACAGCTTCTTCCGTTTCAATTCAACATCGACGTGATACGTCCAAAAATATCGAAAAAAAGGGCTTTGATGATACTTCTTATACAACCTCAGATAAGCATGTCTCAGCTTCGAAGAATATCATAAAAGATCATCTAGTGACTGCTGCTGCAAAAACCACAAAACCGTATTACACTATAGTTCTTGCTAGCTCAATCAAAAAGGAAAATGCTCTCATTTTTGTAAAACAACTCAAAGAAATGGGATATGACAATTCCCAAGTACATATAAAAAATAAGATGGTACGCGTGGTTTATTCCAAATACACCTCTGAAGAAGATGCGCACAAAGCCTTGAATCACTTAAGAAATAATGATGCTTTTAACGAAGCATGGATTTTGCGTATTAATTAATACAAATACATTTCATGAAACGCATTACATGCCCTAAGTGCGGCTCTTATATTACTTTTGATGAACAAGCGTATCCGGCAAACCGAATTCTTGTTTTTGTTTGTGCTGCATGTGGAAAACAAATAAAAGTACGTTGTAACTCCTCTGTTTTAAAAGAGCATATAAAACCAACATTCGGACAACTCATTGTTCTGGAAAACACATTCCACCATAAACAAGAAATTTCCCTTCATATGGGAGATAATATTGTGGGACGCTATGTAAAAGGCACAAAGGCAAATGCAAGTATAGAAACGACTGATCCTAGTATGGATACGACCCACTGCATTATTACAGTGAAAAAAAACAAAAAAGACAGAGTCTGTTATATTTTGCGTGATGCGCCAAGTAACACAGGAACGTTTTATCGAGACGAAATATTGAAAGATAGTGACCGTATAAATCTTGAGGACGGAGCAGTCATCACCATAGGAGCAACTTCCATGATTTTTAATGAAAAATCTTCTTCTGACGACAAAAACGAACCACCTGATATTAAAGAATAAGTTTCACTTCAACTATTTTATATCATGAAGAAAACGATTTTTCTGATTGTCGCATTGATGTTATCTGTATTTTGCATAGCACAAAAACAGGAAGAAGGCCCCTTCAAGGGAACTTTCTATAATGATGAAAATGACATTACGATCGCCATAAACCTTTACGACACGACCATCGTTTCACCTAATTATTCTTTTCTTGGAAAACTAAATGGCTACATGACAGGACGCTTGTATGATGCTTGGTTCGTAACTACTTTTAAAATTACAGGAGAAAAGGCACTGGTTAACTTTTCAAATGACATTGGTTCTGATTCTCAACAGGTTTTATTTTATTTTGATGACAAAGGACAACTTATTTATGAAGCACAAGGTACAAATGTCATTCGTCGCGCCGAAGATCATAAATGGTATAAACTTCCAACTAAAATGATTTTTATCGACAAAAAGAAGATAAAACCGAAATCAAATTATTTCGATCAAATTAAGAATTCGACATCTCCGAAAAAACAAGTACAGTAAATTCTTGTTTGGGAGTAGAAAATTTATTTGACAGACTTTTTACAAAATAACTACACACTTGTACGTGTTTCCTATACTACGAAATAAAACTAATAGCGAAAAACTATAAATAAAATTTGGCCCTACCCATTTGTTTATTAAAACAAAAAAGATAAGGCCAAATATGAATTTGTAATGCTTTAAACTTAATAGTTTTCAGCCTTTACTTGAAAATAGCTCTGAGAGTGGTTACAAACGGGGCAAATTTTGGGAGCGTTTTTCCCAATAACAACATGTCCACAATTCGAGCACTGCCAAATACAGTCACCATCTTTAGAAAAAACTAACTTGTCCTGAACATTTTTCAGAAGTTTCAAATAGCGCTCCTCATGTGTTTTTTCTATGGCAGCAACCATTTTGAATTTCATCGCAATTTCGGTAAAGCCTTCTTCTGCTGCTTCTTTCGCAAAATTGACATACATGTCTGTCCACTCATAATTTTCTCCGGCAGCAGCAGCTTTCAAATTTTCTTCCGTACCTGCAATTTCACCACCGTTTAAATACTTGAACCATAATTTGGCATGTTCCCTTTCATTACCAGCTGTTTCCTCGAAAATAGCGGCAATCTGTACATAACCATCTTTCTTAGCTTGGCTAGCAAAATAAGTGTACTTGTTACGAGCCTGAGACTCACCGGCAAATGCAGCCTGTAAATTTTTTTCAGTTTTTGTTCCTTTTAAATCTTTCATGTCTTTAACTCTTTAATATTTATAAATTGCTCTGATCTTTTCTTTATTCCTAAATACAACCAACTATCTCATTTACTGATTGACAACCATGTTTATCCAACCAATTATTCATACCTAAAATAATCTTTGCACATACCCTTGGATCTATAAAATTCGCAGTCCCGATCTCAACACCAGTAGCACCAACCATCAAAAATTCAATGGCATCTTCAGCCGTCATTATTCCCCCAAGACCAATTACCGGAATCTTAACGGCTTTAGCGGTTTGATAAACCATTCGTAATGCTACGGGTTTCACAGCAGGCCCTGAAAGTCCCCCGGTTCCTATGCTAAGCCTGGATTCTCGCTTTTCAATATCAATTGACATACCCATCAATGTATTAATTAACGAAACGGCATCAGCACCTTCAGCTTCCACACTGCGGGCTATGTCTGCAATATTCGTCACATTGGGCGAAAGTTTGACAATAAGCGTTTTATGATACACTTCGCGCACCGCCTTAACTACAGATGCAGCGCCTTCGCACGTTACTCCAAAAGCCATGCCACCTTCTTTTACATTTGGGCAGGAAATGTTGAGTTCTATTGCAGGTATACGCTCCATTTCGTCAACGCGAGCTGCGCAGGCAGCATAATCTTCAGAAGAAGACCCCGCCACATTGACTATCATATTCGTATCATAGTCCTTGATTTGAGGATAAATATGATTATAAAAATAATCCACACCTTTATTCTGTAATCCGACGCAATTAAGCATACCTGAAGCTGTTTCTGCCATTCGTGGATAGTCATTGCCTTCTCGTGGTTTCACCGTGGTTCCTTTGGTTATAATGCCACCAAGTCCATTCAAATCAAAAAAATCAGCAT
>JAQVXN010000123.1 GCA_028709135.1 Bacteroidaceae bacterium
ATTTTGTCCAAATCACAAAAAATGGTAGATGAGGCTCAAAACTTCTTGAAAAAATATGAATCAGAAGAAGGTATTGAGGCATTTAATAAAAATTTACCTAAAGACAGTTTGAGAAATATTCGTATTCGATTCGGCGTCTTTAAGGAAGGTGAAGATGCTCATGTGGATGAATATGCTTTTAAAAAAGAATCTTCCAAAACGCAGAACAAATTTTATCCTTATGATGGAGTCTCCGGCAAGCTGCTTAGCAAACCCAAAATCGTCGAAGATGTCAAAGCTCAGGTGATATCAGATTATCAAGATGCAAAAGAAAAAGAATGGGTGATAAGTTTGCGGAAAAAGTATCCATTTTCAGTGAATAAGGAGGTTTTGGAAACGGTAAACAATCATTCAGCCCAATAAAAATATAAATGAAAAAGTTTGGTACTATATTGATGATGGCAGTATTGTTGTTAACATGCGGTCAGTTCAGCAGAGCTCAAAAAAATGTCGTTGACGAAGTGATTTGGGTGGTTGGTGATGAGCCTATTCTAAAATCAGATGTGGAATTTCAACGTCTGAATGCAGAACTTAATGGTCAGAAAATTAGTGGCGACCCATATACGGTAATACCAGAACAATTAGCTATCCAAAAACTTTTTCTTCATCAGGCCTCTATTGATAGTATTAATGTGACAGAAGCCGATGTAATGCCGTATGTGAATGCGCAAATGGAAAGAATGATTAATTTGGCTGGCTCGCAAGAAAAGTTGGAAGAGTATCGCGGAGTACCAATGAAGCAAATACGTCAAGAAGTTATTAAATATTTCATTGAGTCGAAAAAAATTGATGATGAGAAGAAAAAAATCATAGGAGATAAAAAGATTTCTCCTGCGGAAGTAAGACGTTATTTTAAAAATATGCCAAAGGATAGTTTGCCGTATATACCGACTCAGGTTGAAGTACAAATTTTGACGCAAACACCCGAGATTGCAGAGCAGGAAATAGAACGGGTCAAAAACGAATTACAGGAATATGCCAAAAGGGTTAATTCCGGTGAATCGAGTTTTGCTACTTTAGCAAGACTTTATTCTCAAGATGAGGGTTCAGCCCGACAAGGAGGGGAATTAGGCTATTGTGGACGTGCTGAATGGGTCCCGGAATTTGCGAATGTGGCTTTTTCTTTGACAGATCCGAATACGGTGTCAAAAATTGTTCAAACTGAATTTGGTTATCATATTTTACAGTTAATAGGGCGCAAAGGAGATAAGGTAAATGTACGCCATATCTTACTTAAACCTGTACCAACTGATGATGCTATCAAAAAATGTATTTTGCGTTTGGACTCAATTGCAAATGATATCAAATCTAACAAGTTCTCATTTGATCATGCAGTGTATGCTCTTTCAGATGATAAGGATACAAAAAACAATAATGGTTTAATGGTTAATACCAGCTTGGAAGATGAAACGCAAACCTCTCGTTTTGAAATGAAAGACTTGCAACAAGATGTCGCAAAAGTGGTTGACAAAATGCATGTTGGAGAAGTTTCAAATGGATTTTCAATGATTAATAAAGATGGTAAACAAGTTTGTGCCATCGTGTTGCTGAAAAATCGCATAAATGGGCATAAAGCTGATATTACAGAAGATTTTCAAGCTTTGACTGATATTGTTTCAAATAAAAAAAATGAAGAAGTATTGGAAAAGTGGATCAAGGAAAAGCAAAAGACTACATATATAAGTATTAAAGACGAATGGAAACGTACGGATTTTAAGTATCCCGGATGGATAAAATGATAAAACGATTTTCAACTATAAAAAAAAGACTCTTAAGTAGGAAAGGAGCTATGGGCTGGTGTCTATTGCTCTTTTTCTTTCTTGTGATGTCAATCATACCGTCTTTTGCAAAGAAAGAGAAAGTGCGTCCAAATGCAGGTAAAATAATTCTTAGATATGCTGATAGGGTAGAATATGATCAAATTAAGAATCCAAATGTACAGATATTTGTAGGGCATGTATCATTTAGTCATAATGGATTAATCTTGTACTGTGATAGTGCAAATTTTTATCAATTATCAAATTCTTTCCAAGCTTTCGGTAATGTTAGAATGCTTCAAGGCGATACTCTTTCATTGAAAAGTGAATACCTCTTTTATGATGGAAATTCACAGATTGCGCAGGCAAGAAAAAAAGTGATATTAAAAAATAGGAGTTCTGAATTATTCACTGATAGTTTGAATTATGATCGTGTGTATCATATCGGTTATTTTTTTGAAGGTGGAAAATTAATTGATGGGGGAAATATATTGACGTCAGATTGGGGACAATATAATACATCAGACAAACAGGCCTTGTTTAATTATCATGTGGAACTGGATAGAAAAGATATGAAGATAAACTCAGATACAATACATTATGATACACGTACAAAAGTGGCTCATTTGTTGGGCCCATCAAATGTTTTGAACGGAACCAGCCATATATACACTGAAAATGGTTATTATAATACGCTGAATAAGAACGTGACTTTGATGAATAGGTCTGTTGTTGTGGATAAAAATCAACAGATGGTTGCTGATTCATTAATTTATGATCAAGAAAAAGGTGTTGCCCACGCTTATCGGAATATTGTTTACAACGATAAAGCAAACAAAAATATTCTAACAGGCGATTATTGTTACCATAATGAAAAAACAGGATATACCATTACCTATAATAAAGCTGAAGTGAAGAATTATTCAGAAAAAGATACGCTATACCTTCATGCTGATACTTTCAAAATTTATACGTATGACCAGAAAACAGATTCTGTTTACCGAGTCATTCATGGATATTATCATGCTCGTTCATTTAGAAGTGATCTTCAGAGTGTGGCGGATTCGCTTTCATATAATTCAAAAAAAGCAGTACTTTCACTATATGGAAACCCAATAGTATGGAATGGAATGCGCCAAATTCTGGGAGAGGAAATACATGCTTATATGAATGATTCTACGATAGACAGTATTCATGTGGTGAATCAGGCATTGATGGTGGAAAAACTGGATTCTCTCCATTTTAATCAAATAAGTGGAAAGGAAATGAGATATTTTTTTGAGAATGGAAAATTAAAAGAAAACAGGGTGAATAATAACGTTCAAGTCATTTATTATGCTTTTGACAGCGACAGTATCATGGTGGGCATGAATTATACGGAAACTAGCTTGGCTCGAATGTTTATGGGCAGTAAAAAACTCTCAAAAATTTGGACCAAGGAGGCGACTGGGACGTTCTATCCTCTAGCTTTTGTCTCGAAGGAAAAGTCTTTCTTACCTAATTATGGGTGGTTCGATTATATTCGTCCCGTAAATAAAGATGACATTTTTGAATGGCGTTCAAAAACAGCGGGAAAGGAGCTGAAGCAGACGGTTCGACGCAAAGTGCCGTTCCAAACGTTGAAAAGCATAAAGTAAATAGATTATAATGGCCGATATTATTCATCTTTTACCTGATAGTGTTGCGAACCAAATCGCAGCAGGAGAAGTTATTCAACGCCCATCTTCTGTAATCAAAGAATTGATGGAAAATGCTGTAGATGCAGGTGCTACAAGTATAGATGTTTGGGTTATTGATGCAGGAAAAACCTGCATTCAGGTGATGGATAATGGTAAGGGTATGTCGGAAACCGATGCCAGGTTGTCTTTTGAGAGACATGCAACTTCAAAAATTACAAAAGCATCTGACCTTTTCGATTTACACACAATGGGATTTAGAGGTGAGGCTTTGCCTTCAATTGCTGCAGTTTCTCAAGTTGATTTAAAAACCAAAACAAAAGAAGCGGAATTAGGAACATGGCTTTCTTTAAATGGTTCAAAAATAATAGAACAAAAGCCTGTGGCTTGTCAAACGGGCACTACGTTTACGATTAGTAATCTTTTTTATAATGTGCCGGCTCGAAGACGGTTCCTGCGTTCAAATCAGACCGAATTATCTAATATTATGACGGAATTCGAACGAGTCGTACTTGTGCATCCTGATATTAGTTTTACGTTTCATAGAGATAATACTTTAATTTTAGATTTACGTACTTCTTCTTTTAGAAAAAGAATAACGAGTCTTTTTGGTTCAAATTTGGACAAACAATTATTACCGGTTCATGTTGAAACAGCTTTGGTTAAGATAGATGGTTTTGTAGGTACTCCACAAAGTTCTCGTGCAAAAGGAGCCAAACAATTCTTTTTTATTAATCAGCGTTATATGCGTCATCCTTATTTTAACCGTGCAATCATGACTGCATTCGAACGGTTAATACCAGCTGATAAACAAGTTCCATATTTTTACTGTTTGGATGTAGATCCCTCTAAAATAGATGTAAACATTCATCCAACAAAAACAGAAATAAAATTTGAAGATGATCAGTCCATATGGCAAATCATCTTATCAGTAACAAAAGAAGCTTTGGGACGCTTTAATGCAGTTCCTACTATAGATTTCTCGGAATCCATGACGCCAGAAATACCAACATTTAGTCTTGAAAGAAAAGTTGATACACCGAAGATACAAGTAGATCAACATTATAATCCCTTTAAACAAAGTGGTGCATCTGAAAATAAACGTTCTTATTCTTCTGATAGCTGGGAAGAGTTGTATGCAACATTAAAAAAAACTGCTACAACCGCGATTCCAAGTGATAACATACAAAATAATACATTGGAGCAAGTCATATCTTCATCGGAAGAGGACAAGGTTTCCTCAGATAAAGAGCTGAAAGAATTTATCCAATATAAGGGACGTTACATTTTAACGTCGGTAAAGTCTGGGTTGATGATTATTGATCAGAATAGGGCACATATACGTATCCTTTATGATAAGTACATGTCTGAAATTGAAAATGGACATGTTGTTTCTCAAGAATTGCTTTTTCCTGAATTGATGCAGTTGCCAATTACAAAAGTATCTATTTTTAATGATCAATTAAAAATGTTGCAAAGTGTTGGTTTTGATATATCGGATTTAGGGAGTGGTAGTTATGCTATTCATGGGGTTCCGGCTGGAGCTGAAAAGCTAAAACCAGTGGAAATGGTTTTGGAACTTTTTGAAGTCTTATTAAATAAAGAGACTCTTTCAAAAGAAAAGTTGTTTTATCACGTAGCTTTAACTTTAGCAAAGAAAAATGCCATCGAACAAGGTCAAATTCTTTATCAAGAAGGAATTAAACAATTAATTGATGAATTGTTTTCATGCAAAATACCAAACTATACTCCAGATGGGAAATTAGTGCTGACAATTCTGCCTGATGATAAGATGGAAGGTTTTTTCCGTTAGAAAATTCTTTTTTTGCCTGTACAACTAAAAAAAACGATATTTCTACTAAAAAATTTGTCTCGTATTGTTTTTTTCTCTACTTTTGCAATTAGAATTAGAAGATTTAATGGAGAAAGAGTGTATAATAAGTTAATAATAAAAATGGAAAGTATGAAAAAGTTATTATTTGTCTTAGCGTTTGTAGGCGTTGCCTCATTTGCTAGTGCACAGACGACAGACGTACCACAGAAAAAGTATAGTGTCGCTACGAATTCGTTCTGGGGCAATTGGTTCATCACTGCGGGTGGAGACTATACAGTTTTCTATTCCGATGAACAACATGGCAAAGGATTTAATCAAAGTCCTTTTAAAGATTTTCGTCGTGATGGCGGTTTTGGCGTAGGTATCGGCAAATGGTTTACTCCCGGTATAGGTCTTCGTACAAAGTTTAATGGTGTATGGGGAAAAGGTGTTGATTCTGAAAGTAGCAGTATCAATAAAACTTATATGAAGAATTATTGGACAGTTAACGAACAAGTTATGTTTAACTTGAGTAATCTGTTATGTGGTTATAATGCAAGCCGTGTTTGGAATTTTATTCCTTATTTAGGTGCGGGTGTAGTTCGTAATTGTACTGCCGATATTTATGCAATGGATTGGAACGCAGGTATTATGAATACATGGAGATTAGGCAAACATCTGGATTTGTTCTTGGATTTATCAGTAGTTAATGCTGAGCCTAAGATGGATGGTATATCAGAACATTCAACTTCTACTGCTTCATTTAAAAACTACGACCAAATCTATTCTGCCGAAATCGGTCTGAAATTTAATTTAGGTAAGAGCACATGGGAGAAAACTCCGGATGTAGATGCTTTGATGGCTATGAACAAAGAACAGATGGATGCTTTAAATGCTTCTCTGCGTGATGCT
>JAQVXN010000124.1 GCA_028709135.1 Bacteroidaceae bacterium
CATCGTAGCTCATTTCAAACTCTTGGCCATCACTGTTGCGAACAAGTGCGGTTATGCTGCCCAGGTGGTCGGTAAACACCCAATACCATTCCCTGCCTGCTGTGTTTGACGAGGCTACAACTATGGCTGTAAGGCCTTCCGGTGAGGTAATGTAATTGATGGTATCCGTTTTTTGTTCAAAGATAATGATTTCGGTGGTGCCGGATATGAACTTTTTCTCTTTTATCAATTGATTAATGTTATTTTTAATTGAATATAGTTTTTGTTTTATACGCTGGCTTCCCAATCCGTAAGTTATTTCAAGCCGGTATTCCTCAGATGTCAGTGTGTCAATTTTGTTATAACTGTTGTAACTTGCCTTTTGTGTTTGCGTTAATGCCGAAGGTGCATTGGACACAAGAGTCATTTCTGATGGCTGATATGGCGAAGGCTCAGCGTATGTAAATGTACCTGCATCGTTTTTACTCCGCATATTGCTCATGGCATCGTACTGAAAATATCTGGTATAAGTGCCATTACGATAGACTGCCGTAAGCTGATTGCGATTATCGTACGAAAAATGTTCATTAAGGCTGGTGTTGCCCGAAGTGTAAAGATGATTAAACCTGTCAGTCATATTGCCGGCGGCATTGTATTTATATTCAAAAGACTGTATGTCTTTACAATATATTGACTTGAGAAGTCCGGTTTCGGGGTAATACTCTCGTGTAGTTTCATAAAGCGAGCCTTTGCGGCTGTTTGAGAGTTGCCCGCGATGGTTGTATTCTGGCTTATCCCATACCACAAGCCCTTGTTGCTCATTAATTATTTTTGTTAAGTAACCTGCATCGTTGTAGCTATATTTTAGTTCGATGCCTGTGGGGTAAACAATCGATGATTGACGACCTAGCACATCGTATTCAAATTCGGTATAACTTGTTTGGTTGTCGAAGGTTTCTCCAATTTTCGCCACCCTGTAAAAGTTTGTAGCATCATAAAAAATTTTACGTCTTTGCCCTGATTGTTCTTCGTAATCGGTTAATCCTATCATTCCTGATGCAGTGTGATAGGCCTTGCTCATGTATTCTTCTGTATTGTCGGGGTTTAGCCACGAAGTCAACCTTCCCAGAACATCATAGTAATACTCAACCCTGTTGTTTCTCTCATCTTTTGTATATATCAACTGGTTATACGGGTCGTAACGCCATTGGTTTGTTCCATGCGAAGGATCGGTAACAGTTATTTTATTTCCCTTTTTATCATAGTTTAAAGTAATGGTTGTAGCAGGGTTTGAGTTAACTTTTGTAGTCTCAAGCATGCCATTGCTATAATAGGTATAGTCAACATACTTGCCTTCCGCATCAGCAGATTTAATTTTACGACCTGCGGCATCGGTTGTTACGGTATTGCTTTCAGGCCCGGGGCCGCTGGTGGTAATGGTTCGTCCATTATATACAATGTTTGTAATTAGGTTTCCCGGTGTTGTAATTTTAACCGGTCTGTTTAAATCATCAAACTCAGATATGGCTAACAACGAGTTTTCACCAGGAAAATATGGTTCGCTTACCTGATGCAAACGTCCGAAGCGGTCGTATGATTTGTCAATGTAAATTTTATTGCCGTCCTGATTGTAAGTTACAGTTCTGATTTCCCTTCCAAGTGCATCAAAAAAAGTTATTGCAGGTAGCGAACCAGAAGCACATTGCCAGTTGTACCAGAGGGCTTTTTTGTTATCTGGGGCATCTTCATGATCCTTTGCCCATCTGTTTACACTTGCGACTCTTGTACTGTCATAAAATCTGGTTTCTTTAAGATTGCCGGCATTGTCATAAAAATATCTGGTTTCATGCCCATTTACATCTATTTTTTTCGTTAGCTTCCCAGTAACTATATTAAAGACATTTTCGGTATAATGTCCTGCCGTATTTGTAACACCTGACAAGAATCTGTAACCGTATTCAGGTTTGTAATGAAACGTTTCAGTTCTTGCAGCAAGCGGTTTCAGGTAATCTGGTGCTGATATCTTTTTAAAAGTAACCAACCCTAAAGTGTTATATACGAACTCTGTCTTAACTGACAATGTATCACCTGAATTGGCCCATGTACTTTTTAAAAGCGGAAAAGATGAATGACCTTTTGGGTAATATTCGTTGTTAATCTTTTCATCCTTTGTGGCTTCATCTTTTTGTTTATGTGTTATTATAGTAAGTGTTGGAACAGTCAGAACCCATTCATCCAGCCAATCATATTTAAAAACAGTAGTAACAGCCTTTTCATATTTAAAGGAAGATGTTGGATCTTCAGCATTTAGGTTCTCTTCATCCGAATAGGCTCGCTCATTATTAGGGTTTCCGTATATATACCCATTCTGATCATAAGATGAAACAGCTCTCTGAGTTTTGATAAATCCACCGTTAAGGTCCCATTCACGGGTGTGAACCTGGGTAAGATATGGTGCTATTCTGAAAGGATATCCCACAAAGCTGTTAAAAATCGTCCATTTGGACTCAGATTCAGTTAATAAACGTGGTGTTGTTCCATTGAATTTAACCGAATTTTTTACAGGCAAGGTTGCGATATAATTGTTTGTTGCAAATATCTCATTAATAGTTTCTTTAGTGATTTTTGAATCAGGATCGCTTTCGGTTACTTTCATAAAACCCAGAAAGCCTTTGCCATGTAAATGAATTTTTGCACCCTCGTAAAAATAATTCTTGGTTCTATGTAGTAATGGTTCATTTACATTCGCCTCTTCATATGCAACTATTCTGCTTACGATTGGGGAGGGCACATTAATATCTGCAAAAGGAAATACTGCATCGTTATACTTCTTGTATATATTGTCATTATTTCTTAGATACGCGTAAGAGACTTTCGTTTCATTGTTGTATTCATCTTTAAATTTTGATATTAATGAACCAGTATTGTTACTGTAAATACAATGACTGTCTAAATGCATTTGCGCTGTGGTTTTATTTTTGTACATAAAAAGCATGTCATTGATTCCATCCCCGTTATAATCAGTAATCATATCACACAAATCAATAAACTCATGGTTTGAAGAATATCCTTTTATAACGGTACTAATTGAAGCTGCTAATCTGTTTCCATTTGAAAAATAAATGGTATTGTAATATGAAGTGTCGTGTTTTAAAGAGTTAGGATCAAATTCATAATGCAGATATCTTTCTGAAATATCAGCATACCCATCTCCATTATAATCTTTAACTGAATATTTTATATTATTGTGGTCTAGGCATTCACTCCCAAGTGGCTTGAGAGGACAATCTAAATATTCAAGTTTTTCTCCATCGTTTAAAGCAGCTTTCCATGTATGATTGTATTCCATTTGCCACATAAGATCGCAGTACCCATCGGCATTAAAATCACCCCAATAAATAATACTATTAGAAGGATCTGGGATGTCAAGTCGACCAATAAATTCAACTTTCGCCCAACTGTTTGAAAAATCATATTGGAAGATTTTAATAGCTCCAGCGTTAAAATCACCTCCATTGTCAATTAAAATTAACTCTGGTAAACCATCTGCAGTCATATCTCTTGTTTCAAAAGTACAAATGTGACCATAAAGATTTTCGAATGGTAAACAATCATATTTGGTTACACTATATCCATTTGTAAAATCAAAAACAAATGTATAGAGCATTGAGTGTGCATTGCTATGGTCTCTATCAACTATCCCAACTTCTGATTTCCCATCTCCATTAAAATCAGCAGTAAAAATTTTTAATTTATTTATTTTCTGGTCAACATAAAAGTTCGCGTGTTTAGTAAAACCATTTCCATTTGAAACCCATGGATTTAAATCGGTTCTTCTGTCATTGCTAAGTGCCTTTTTTACCATAATTACATCAGCTATCATATCACCATTTATATCACAAGGATAAAAGCCGACAAATTCTTCGTTAGGCAAATTCCCAGATTCAATAAGAGAAAAGCTATCGTTGGTATTTTGCTTGTATAATCTGTAGCCAACCACTTTGCCCGGGTTACTTTCCCAGGTGTAAACAATTAAAATATCGGCAAGTCCATCACCTGTAAAATCTGTCATTACTGTTTTTGCGGGATCATATGCAAAGAACTGCCCATCATATTCGTATCGGTATTCAATTCCGGTAATTGTTCTCTTATCATGTAAACTAGGTGTTTTGTATTCAAAACTTAGTGGGTTTGTTTTATATTTTGAATTATTGTTGTATTCCAGGAAAATAGAATTTAATCTTAATGGTTGCCCTTGAATGTGTCCAAATATATATTTATATTGCACTTGATTATTTACTTTAATCCCGATTTCTGTTATCTTTTTAGAAAGAACAGATTTTTTGCCAGGTAAAATGTAATTTAAAATGGTAGAAATACTACCCCTGTCTTCATTAGATATTACAACTTCTATAGGATGCGCAATACCCATATCCAGATTCCCTCCATATAAAATTCTGGAAATACCAAATTCACCGTTTTCATTATCCTCAAAATACTCAAAATCAATGGAATTTCCATACCTGTCACTTATTTTATTAACAAGCCAGGTTCTTATTGTTGGTGAATTATTAAGTTCAATTTTTGAGTCTTCGGTAAAACCATACTTTATTATTTGTCCGCTTTTTGTATACACTTCAAAAGAAACAGGATCATTAAGCCTGTCGTTATATGAAATAATTTTTGAATAAGTTTCTATTTCAGTTCTGTATTCAGTTCTGTAATCTGAAAGTTGAGCCACTACATACAATCTGTTTCCATCAAGTGCAAAATTATCAAGATAGTCATAACGAATATTCCTGATAAGACCATCATTAAACAAATTACTGCCAGTTCTGGTTATTGATGATAAGCCAGATAAATTCCAGCCATAACCCAGAAAACTGTTACCTCCTTGACTACTGTAATCAATAGATAATGCAGGTTTCATTCCATTTATTCCTTCAGGTAGTTTAACAGGTATAGAATAGTTAGCGGCACCGCTTTGTGAAACGGAGAATGCTCCACCCATTGTTCCGACTATTCCCTTATCGTCCTCATTTGGCCCACCAAACTCCCCCTCCACCGGCGGAAACACCATAAACGGGTCTATTTTGGCATGAAAAACATCGCTTTTGGTATTGGCTTTGTAACCAAAACCATTGATCATATCTATGTATTGACTGGCTTGATACTCCTGTTGCCCATAAATTTGTTCCTTCAGGGTAAAAGTGGGTGCCTGCTGCTGTCCAAACCCCTGCGTGCCAGGTTGCAGGTTTGCTGCCACAACAATAAATAACCAGAAATATTTTTTCATGTCAATAGCCTGTTAAGTTAATGATGACATTTCCTGTTTTCAGGGTTGCTGGTATTTTATTCCGGCTCTGCCTGAAAATTAAAGTTGTGTTTACTGCTTAATTATTTTATAAACCTGATATATTTCGGGTGCTTTTATCATGAGGTAATAGACCCCACGCCCCTGATGGGTGATATCAATGGTATTTGAAAGACCACTGGTCTTCCCGTTCATTACCTGACGGCCATTTTGATCGGTGAGGGAATACGTTGACGGGCCTTCACTCATTTCCAGAAATTCGATGTTGATTAATCCATAGGTAGGATTGGGATAAACTTTTACAAGATTATCGCCGGTTATTTTATCAGTGATGGTTCCAGCCTTAAAAAGCGAATCAACTTCGGCTTCGGTACTCTTTTTAGTATCGAGATACCTTAGCACCCTGTTTCCTGCCAAATCATATTCAAAATTCACGATTTGCTGTGCGCATAGCGCAGATGAAAGAAAAACCAATATCAGCAAGGGCAATATATATCTAACAGCTTTCATAATGATAAGGGTTTGGGTGAACTGAAATTACTTTCTGATCTCGTCTAATTGCCGTTGAAGTTCAATCACATACAAAGTCAACTCCTCAATTTTTGTAAGCAGCAGGGCGTTCATCTGGCCTAGATTTATCCCGTCGGCTGCTACGGTGGCCGCGCTGGGTACGCCCGGCAAATGGCCATTGGCTGTTATAAAATCAGCAACCTCGTTAATACCCGGAAGTTTATGATCGGCAGTAAACACGTAATCAGGCCAGGCCGACTTCAACATCACCTTAACCTCTTCGGCTAGTATGC
>JAQVXN010000125.1 GCA_028709135.1 Bacteroidaceae bacterium
GATAGAATTATTGATTTAACAAGCCATAATTGAATATGAACTTATTCCGAATTAAAGTCAGGAAATGGATATTTTAAACTGTATTTTATAAGATGACGATGGCAATAGGTAAAGCAAGGAGCGATATTATGAAGTTTAGAGCACATGAAACCTTTTTCATAAGAAAAGGTTGGTTATACAAAGGAATGAAAAATGTACTGAAAGATGAGTATGTTTTTATGGGTGTAAACGGAAACCCAATGGATATTTTAGGTATTGGTTCAAATATGGTTAAGTCTTTACGGTATTGGTTACAGGCTGTTGGACTAACTACTGAGCCGATTTCAGGGAAAAGATTTCAAGAGCTTACACCATTAGGGAATACTATATTTGAGCATGATAAATATATTGAAGAAATGGGTACTTTATGGTTTCTCCACTACAAATTAGCAAGCAATATAGACGAGGCTACTGCGTGGTATTATTTTTTTAACGAATTTAAGCAGAGCGAATTTACTCGTGATGATTTTATTATGCAACTTGATACTTATATCAGAATGTGTGGAGAAGAAGAAAAAAGCAATAGAATTTTAACTGATGATTTCAATTGTATTATCAGTACTTATGTACCAAGAATTAAGTCTAACCCCGAAAAAGTACAGCCTGAAAGCAATATTGATTGTCCTTTAGGCGAGCTTGATATTGTTGATATTGTAAATAAAAAAGAAAAAATGTATAAAAAGAGTATCCCGAAGATAGATGTTATCCATCCTGTTATAGTTTTGGCTGTTATTGTTGACAATTTTAATGCTTCTGATGAAATCAAAATATCATCAATACTAAATGACAAGTGCAATGCTGGCAAAATATTTAATTTGGATATTATTATATTGACATCTATATTAAATAGGCTTGAGTTGATGGGGTATATAAAAATAAATAGAACAGCTGGTCTTGATGTTATAATATTAAGTGATACTATACAGGGTGAAACGCACAGTGAAAAATTCATGTGGTGCGTAAATGAATATTACAGAGTGATAAACGTTTAAAGTTCTTTAGAAACGGAGATGGAATATGTTTAAGAATAAAATATGGGTGGAGAAAGGCTTTCAAACATCAATCAATATAGCCTATGATCTACACAATGAAAACAAAATAAAGAGCTTTATACCCACAATTGCTTCAATTGATATCATTGAGGATGTACTGCTCAGTACAAATGCTAGTGCCACAAGTAGAGCAAGGATACTTATTGGTGCTTATGGTAAAGGAAAATCTCACATTATACTTATGCTTATGTCACTTCTTTTCAAAAAGGACAGAGCTTTGTTTGATGTCCTATTAAATAAAATTAGAGAACATAATCCAAAGTTATATGATTATGCTTTAAACTATATCGATAGTGACAAAAAGTTATTACCAATTATTGTTAGTGGTAACAGTTCAAGTTTATCTCAATCATTTTTAGGTGCACTGCAGCAGTCACTAAAAAATGAAAATTTACTAGATCTTATGCCAGAAACAAATTTTAAGTCGACAATTGCAACTATTGAACTATGGAAGGATATGTATCCAGAAACTTATGAAAAATTTGGAAAGCTTATAGATGTCAGTATAGATGAGTTTGTTATTTCGTTAAAAGAATTTGACGTTTTAGCATACAAAGAATTTAATGAAATATTTCCGAAGCTCACATCAGGTAGTGCTTTTAATCCATTTGCAAATGTTGATGTAGTTGAATTGTATGAAAGTGTTGTTAGTAAACTGAAAGAACACGGTTTTGATGGAGTTTATATCATTTATGATGAATTTAGTAAATACTTGGAATCAAGCATTGCTAATGCCACAATAAGTGATATAAAACTGTTACAAGATTTTGCCGAAAAGTGTGATCGTAGCGGTGATAAACAAATGCATCTTATGTTGATTTCCCATAAAGATATCTCAAATTATATTGACAAGAATTTGCAAAAAGAAAAAGTTGACGGTTGGAGAGGTGTGTCGGGAAGGTTTAAGCACATTAACATACATAACAACTTTTCTCAAATGTATGAAATTATTTCTGCGGTTATAAAAAAAGACTCTGATTTTTGGAGTAGATACACAGCAGAAAATGAAGTTCGCTTTGCCAGTCTGACAGAACGCTTTCTGAACAATGGATTACTAGATAAAAATGACTCAGACACTGATTTTGTTGCTGTCAAGGGTTGCTATCCTCTTCACCCTATATCAACATTTATTTTACCGAGATTATCTGAGAAGGTTGCTCAGAACGAAAGAACTCTATTTACATTTTTATCATCAGATAATAAGTACACGCTAACTGCATTTTTAGATAATTCAAAGGGCGAGTTTCCTATACTTACTCCGGATTACATTTATGACTATTTTGAACCATTATTTCGAAAAGAAGCCTATACAAGTGATATTCATAAAATATATAACTTAACTTCTAATGTGCTAAGAAGATTAGAGGATGATTGTTTAAGTGCTAAAGTCATTAAAACAATATCGTTGATTTATATGGTCGAGCAATTTGAAAAATTGCCACCAATTCGTAATATAATTGTTGATACGTTCGCTGATACTGTTTCTGATATTTCAGAAATAAATAACGTATTGAAAGAACTTATTGAAAAAGAATGCATTGTATATCTTAAACGTAGCAATGGATATTTAAAAATCAAAGAAAGTAGCGGAATAGATATTCCAGATGAAATCAACAAAGTTATTGAAAAAGCCAGTGCGGTTATAAGCGTAAAAGAAATTTTAAATAAGGCTTCTTTTGATAGCTACATGTACCCCACAGCCTATAATGATGAAATGGAAATAACAAGATATTTTGATTTTAATTTCATCGATAGTGACGAGTTTTATGCAGTGGATAATTGGGAACGTAAAATTGAAAATCTAAACTCTGACGGTGTGATTTATGCTGTTATCCCTCAAAAACCATCAGATATAGAGGAGATTAAAAAGATAATTTCTTCTAAGAACTATGGACATAACAGGGTTTTATTTGTTTTACCAAAGGTGTTCATAGATATTGGTAAGATAGCTTATGAATATTATGCAGTAAGATTACTTAAAAATGATGCTGTTGATGATGAGTTACTATCTGATGAATATGACATTTTTATTGAAGATTTGGAAGAAGTTATAAGCAGATTCATCGGAAGTTATACAAGACCTGAAACCGGAGGAACAGAATATTTTTATTGTGGTAAAAAAATGCCGTTTAAGAGAAAGGCACAAATTTCTACGAAGTTATCTAAGATTTGTTTTAAAACATACCCATATACACCAGTAATAAACAATGAAAGCATTAACAAGGACATAATTACAACAGCAGCTTTAAACAGCCGAAATAAAGTCGTATCTGGATTATTGGAAACCAACCTTGATATTAACTTAGGTTTAAGTGGCACTGGTCAAGATATTTCATTTATGCGAAGTACTTTGATAAGGACAGGTATTTTATTGAATGAAGAAATCAAACCAGAACTTACTCTATTACCTGTTGATGACAAACTGAGAGCATTGTTATTTATTATTCAAAGCTTTTTTACTGAAGCAAGTAATAATGAAGGAAAGAGCTTTAAAGAACTGTATGATATACTTACTTTGCCACAGCATGGTTATGGAATTAAAAAAGGAGTTATACCGATATATATTGCAGTAGTATTACATTCATTCAAACAATATATGGTAATCAAAACTAAAAATGATGAGGTTAATATATCTGTTGATTTACTTAATAGTATTAACGAAAATCCTGAAAATTTCATTGCTTATATGGAGGATTGGAATGAAGAAAAAACCCAGTATATTAAATTATTGTCCGAGTTATTCGTTGATTATATTGTAGAACGCGAAAAAGATTATAATACATTTTCTTATGTAGTTTCAGCTATGAGTAGGTGGCATATGGATTTGCCAAAGTATACCAAAGGTTTGAAGACCATTTACAAAGGGAAAAATGCTACAAATGATGATAAACTAAATAAATCGCAATTAAAATTTATTAATAGTTTAAAACGCTCGAATATAAATGCGAGAGAATACCTCTTTAATGATCTCATTAAAATTTTTGATTATGAAGATTTTAGTATAAATATTATTGATAATGTACGAGGGGCAAAAAATACATTTGATAATGCTAAGAATGGACTTATAAAACACCTAACATCTGATGTTAAACTTATTTTTTCTAATTCAGATAATAGAGGTGCTACATTATCAAGTGTAATCAAGAATTACATTGAAGGACTAAGACCACAAACATTGAATCATTTATATCCTAATGGTGAAGATAAGATTCTGTCTTTAATGAAAACAATAAGCAATGATGATAAAATGTTTATTGAAAGACTTGGTAAAGCGGTTACTGAATTGCGTATTGATGACTGGACAAGGGAAACCATTGCAACCTTTATTGATGAATTAGAAAGTTCTAAAAAATCAATAGCTGAATTTGACCGTAACACAGCTACTTCAAATATCATTATGGGTAGTAATACACATGGATATAAAATTTATTTTACAGATGAAAATGATAACGAAATTGTTAAAACATTTGATAAAACAGAGTACAGCAGTAGAGGCAAGTTGCTTTATAACGAAATCGCTGTCGCATTAGAAGAAATGGGACAATCAATTTCAGAAGCTGAGAAAAGACAAATCTTAATGTCATTTATTGAGAAGATGTGTTAGGGGGCACGGTGTTGAATAGAAATGGTTATTTTAATAATGCTGCTACTACATTTCCTAAACCAGAGTCAGTGTACTCGTTTATGGATAGTTATTATCGGCAATCAGGCACAAATATTGGTAGAGGTGCAACAAATTCAGGAAATAAACTTTTAAATGAAACTAGAAATCTTATTATGGAGATGTTTCATTGCCCTAATAAGAAAGTAGTGTTTGTACCTTCAGCTACTGAAGCTATTAATATAATATTACAGGGACTTATGTGGGCTGACAATTTTAATGTTTATATGTCACCTTTTGAACATAATGCAGTTACTAGGGTAATACACTACATTCAGACTATTTACAAGTTGAATATACACGAACTAGCTGTAGATAAAAAAACTTTCAAATATGATCTGGAAAAAATTAAATATCAATTTTCAGAGAATAAACCTAATGTCGTAATTATAAGTCATGCAAGTAATGTGTGTGGTATTATAGCTCCAATTGAAGAGATTTGTGATATGTCTAAACAATATAATTCAATAAATGTAGTTGATATGTGTCAAACAGCAGGTCTTATTGATATTGATTTAAGTAGTAATATATATGATTTCAACATATTTGCAGGACATAAAACTATGTATGGTCCATTTGGGGTAGCTGGTTTTATATGTAATGGAGAGGTTCAATTAAAACCACTTATATATGGTGGGGCAGGTATAGATTCAGCAAATATAACAGTGCCAGAAACAATTCCAGAAAGATTTGAAGTAGGTAGTTCTAATATAGTGGCAATTGCAGGACTAAATGCATCTTTACGCTGGATCAAGGACATAGGTATAAAAAACATCATAAAAAAAGAAAAAGAAAACCACAGCAGAATGATTTCTCTATTGAGGAAATTCGACAATATTAATATTGTTGGTGAAAGCACATCAAATGAACACATTGGGGTTGTTTCTTGTATATTTGATGGATATAGCAGTGATAATATAGGACTAATATTAAATGATCATAATGTGGAAGTCAGAACAGGATTGCACTGTTCCCCTACTGCACATAAATTTTTAAACACTTTTCCAGAAGGAACCGTAAGGTTTAGTGTTAGTTATTTTAACACTGACGAAGAATTTGAAGTGTTAGAAGAGGCATTAAACTATATTGAGGAAAATAGTTAGGAGTGATTAAAGTGCGAGAAAAAGAATTCGAAGAATTTTTAATCTCTGATAGCAATATTATTAGCAAGACAATAGCAGTGCGTTCCAGAGTCAATAAAGGGAGAATGATTGAACGCTACTTTAAGATATCTCTTGATGTTATTGTAAGTGAGGATGACATCATGTGCGAAACTCTCATACGGATTAAAAGTGAAATGAAAGATACAAATGGGAATCTCTCTAATGCTCT
>JAQVXN010000126.1 GCA_028709135.1 Bacteroidaceae bacterium
AATATGGTTGGCATCATCGGTAACATAAAAGGTAACAACTTCTTTTTCTTTTCCTTTCGGATATTCTACAAAAGAAAGAACCAAGCAGCGATACGTTGAGTTATCATTACGCATTTTTAAATTTTTCTTTCCCCGATAAATAAGGGTTTGATTGCTGATTCCATCGCCATCCGTCATTGTAAATTTAATTTTATGACCATTTTGCCAACTATTTGTATCAAAGGAGCGCGCGCGCAACATAATACTGAGCATGTCAAAGATAACCAAATTATCGCTTTGTTGTTTCCAAGAAACAACACCAGCTGGATTAACGTAGCATTGGCGAACATGTGATTTGCCGGAAGAATATGTGTACCATGCTTTTCGTTGGCGATATGATGAACCTTCCATATCCGTTTTTGAATAATAGCGAGGAAGCATGTCGTTTTGTGAGACCAAACTTGTCAAAGTATCGCGCAAGATAAAAAAATGATCAGCTTGTGAAGATCCCCGTGTAAGGAGTCGCGTACGGTATGCGGGCGCACCTTGATAGGTTGTCGAAGTAATGCTCATAGACGCAGAACCTGCTTTTACCCAAACAAATTTCCAATTGTAATATAGGTCATATTGCAAGGTCTCACCACTTCTGAAAGCAGTGTTGATAGAATCTTGTGCCCGACTTGAAATCAAAGGCACAACGAGAAATGAAAGCATTAGTAGAATTAATGCAAATCGTTTTTTAATGTCTATTTTTTTCACGTTCAGCATTTCGTTTTCTTATGGTTTTTCCTTTGTCAGGTTTTTGTTTTGTTATTTGAATCGGTTTTTGCCGTGTCAATGGCATCGCACGAAAATCCCAATCTTGCTCAACATCCCAAAGTGCCCGCAAATTTAATTGTGTAGGATAATAATAGGTTTCTTCGGGCGTAATGTCATGTTCGAAATCTCCTGGATCCCAAATGCCATTACCATTTTTGTCGATGAAAAGGCGAACATAGTAATGGCCTGGTTTGACAAAATAAAATTCTGCGCGACCTTTATTGCTACGCACTTTTCGTACGGGTTTATCCGAATTGTCAAGAAGTTCTACTATGGCAGTAGAGTCTGCAATACCCTTTAAATTAATGAAAAGAGAACTGTATGAGTCCAAACTGGGTACGTTAATGGTTAATTGTTGTTTTTTCGAGAGATGTCCATAAATGCCTTTAATGGCACCGGAATCGATTAACAATTTGTATTCTTGTTTAGGACGCCATTCAGAAAAGATGGTCGCTTGAAAGAGAGACAGGGGGTGCTGCCGAAGTAGAAAAGGGGCAGGTGTATAGACAGAGTCCTTTCGGAGCAAAAGGTGTATATGTGAGGTGTCGATGTTTGCAATAGGCTCTTTTGTCTCAAAAGTCAAGTTCTCGTCGGGTGCGATTGTTGTTGTTCCGTTAAAAACAAGTTCAAGTGGCACATCTGGCATTTTAGTCTGATAAGGCATACCTTTTTTCTTTAGTTTGTCTTGTTCTTTTTGCCATTTACGCTCATTTTCTTTTTGCCATTTAAGATGTTTGGCGTATGAAATTTTGGAAATGAAATTAAGAGTATCCGTTCGTTCGGCCAAGATCCCTGCTGAATCTGTTTGCATATAAGTATAAGCGGCCGTAAGAGTGTCTTGATGAATAAGAGTGGTATCTTTAATCCAATAAGATAAGGTGTCGTTACCTATAGAGCGGTTTAGCACGAGAGTCTTTTCTGAATCGAAGTTAATGCCTTTTATTTTTGGCGTAACATTTGTGGGCGCTGTAAAAAAGACATCAAAATGATCAGGAGATGGACGTTCTGTCTTTAGAAGATGGCGTTCCTGGTGGCTTTCAAGAAAGGCCAGAAGTACTAGATTATCTGGCGTGTAATGGGTAAAGTGAGTAACGTGGACAGAATCAATGTGTGTGCTGTCTCGCCAAATTGTGTCAGGACGAGTATCTGCAAAACTTCCTGTGTGGAACGGTTTTTGCATAAATGCAATCATTTCACTTTTTTGAGAAAAGGTGAAAGTTCCGTCTACGTCTTGTAAGGCATAAGCACGATATTTGCCCGGTGCTACACCTTTAATAATAAAATCACCCGTACTATTTGTACGCGCAACGCGTAAAAAAGGCTTTTTTTGAAAGGCTGTGTCTGTTGTGTCGCTGTGCAGGCCAACAAGAATGCCTTTAATGGGCTCAAGATTTTGTGCATTTAGGACACGACCAGACACTTCCATGCTGTCTGCTTTCTGGCCTGTCGAAAATACAAAAGTATAGTTTCCTAAAGGATTCCCTTCATTGTTATCAACAATTGCATCCGAGAAATCGACGGTGTAGGTAGTATTGGTTTTTAAAGAATCCTGCAATTGTACCATAATTCTTTTGCCTGAAGATGAAATGTCTGGCGCATTAAGTTGTGGTGGACTAACAACAACTTTTTCAGAAGCATTTTCCAAACGTACGAATTCATCAAAAAAAATTTCTATCTTCTTTTTTGAAGAATTGAGCTGTCCATATTGTGGTGAAGAACCAACAACTTTTGGTGGCGTTTCGTCATAAGGTCCACCGTCGGGTGATCCTGGACTTGCGCAACTTGAAAAGAAAGCTGTGAGAGGAAATAAAAGAACAAAAATATGGTGCAGCTTCATCTTAGGATTAATTATTTAATCTCAATATTTCATCAATTATATCACGTTGATTGCTCAAACGAGGTACTTTGTGCTGTCCTCCCAGTTTCCCTTTACTTTTTAGCCAGTCGTCGAATAAATGTGGTCGTGCGACGATAATTTCAAGAGGTTGGAGTGTAACGTTTTTAGCACGTTTGGCTTCATAATCAGAGTTAATTTTTTGCAATGCCTCATCTAATTTCTGCGCAAAGGAATCAATAGAATCAGGTTCTTTTCGGAATTCGATGACCCATTGATGACGACATTTAGCATGAACATCCATAAAAATAGGAGCGGCAGTATATTCGCTAATTTCTGCTCCTGTTTCTGCGCAGGCTTGCGCAAGTCCCTTTTCGGCATTGTCGACAATGAGTTCTTCTCCAAAGGCATTAATAAAACTTTTGGTGCGCCCGCTAATATTAAATTTGTAAGGATGTACGGAGGTAAATTCAATGGTGTCGCCTATCTGATAACGCCACAAGCCGCAAGTGCTGCTAATAACGATGGCATAATTCTTTTGGGTTTCAACACCCCAAAGAGGAAGTACTTGTGGATTCTCTTTTCCAACTTCTTCCAGAGGGATAAACTCATAAAATATTCCATAATCTACCATAAGCTGCATGGCGTGATCGGACGGATCGTTTTGCAGTCCAAAAAATCCTTCGCTGGCATTATATGTTTCCATATAGTGCATTTTTTCTGAAGGAATCATTTTCTCATAAGTAGAACGATAAGGAGTAAAAGCTACTCCTCCATGGAAGAATACTTCTAAATTAGGCCACAACTCGTTGATGAATTTTTTCCCCGTAATATCTAACATATGCGTAAGCATAGAAAGCATCCATGAGGGCACGCCGCTTAAGTTGGTTACGTTTTTGTCCATGGCGTAGTGCGCAATGAGGTCTCGTTTTGTTTCAAAATCTGAAAGTAGCGCAATGGATTTTTTCGGAACTCTAACTAAGTTAGCTAGAGGATTGATATTTTCAATCAAGATAGCGCTTAAATCACCAACAAGGCTTTGTGGCACGTCGTAGTTTGGTGTGTGGCTGCCTCCCAGAATGAGTGCGCGTCCGTCGAAGAGCTTACTGTGTGGATTGTTGTGGAGATAATAAGCTACAACGTCTTTTCCTCCCGCGTAGTGGATATCTTGCAAGCCATCTGAACTGATGGGAATGAATTTGCTCTTGTCGTTTGTGGTACCAGAAGATTTTGCATACCATTTTACATGTCCAGGCCAAAGTACATTGGTTTCGCCATGCCTCATGCGATCAATAAATCCTTTTAAATCATCATACGTGTTTATAGGGACTTCTCGCGCATATTGTTCATAGTTCCGAATGGATTCATAATGATATTTATGGCCCCATTCGGTCTGTTGTGCGCGTTGCAGCAGTTTATTCAGTAATTGGCGCTGCACTTCGTCAGCCTCTTTCTCGCAACGTTCAAGTTTGCGATATCGGTTTTCAAAAATGGGACGAACCAATGATGTGATGCTCATTTTTTTTGGCATACAGTTAAAATCAAACGCAAAATTAGTAGAAAGTTTCGACAGAACCAATGATTTGTATTTTTTTATGCTCAAAGGGGACTATTTAGGATCCTGTTTTTCTAGAATGAATATGCCTCTGAAAGTTTCTAATTCAGAGGCATGTTACGTTTTGCTTGAGAGGCTTATTCAATATTTACATGTGCGTATGGACGGATAATGACGGGGCCTAACAATCCAGAAGGTTGCAAGTTTTCTTTGCCATTCCATTTGCTCCATGCAGTAAAAGTTGTACGCTTTGAATCACGCTTTTGCGAGTCGGCCAACCATTTTGGCCATGATTTTACTACAACACCATCTCTTTCAACATCTTCAGGATATTGCTCATCGCCAATGAGCCTATTTGCCCAAAGGTTTGTGAGTCTAATTTCAATTTGATTTTTCCCAGCTTTTGCTATGCCGGTTAAATCAATAGAATAAGGCGCATGCCACAAAATTCCCAAATTTGTACCATTAAGTATAACCTCTGCAATTACATTAACTTGGCCGAGGTCGAGTTCAAGAGAGAGATCCTTTTCCAGATACTCTTGGGGTATATCTAATTCTTTTTGATAAGTGGCTGTTCCTGAAAAATATTTGATGTTTTCATTCTCGTTTTCTGTCCACGAAACTAATTTTTCAAAGTTGTTTGTTAATGTTCCTGCAGTTTGTGTTGGAAAGGTTACCTTCCACGGCCCTTCTATTTGAATGGGTTCTGGAATTGTTTTTACTTCAGCTTTTATTTGCTGTCCCAAATTATTCATGCATGTAATGTGTCCGACATTGGGGCTAATCCATACCAAACTTCCATTTTTAATGGCAATTTTTGATTCTGCTTCGTGCTGTGTCAAGTTTATTTGGTGGCCGGTAGCAACGTCAAGAGTTTGTAAACCATCTTCAGTTGAAAAAGTTAAACGCAATTTTTTATCCTGACTGATAGGTTGTCCAACTAACCCTTGATCAACGTTAAAAATCAAATGGTTGGCGTCAACATTTGCTTTTACCTGTTCGGTTATGTCCTCTGCTTTTTCTGGAATTGTGCCATCAAAATTATAAGGGAAATGTCCATAGAGAGCACTGACTAATTTGAATTCACCGATCTCATCTTTTGTGGGAATGTTGAGAGGTTGATTTTCTTGTACAGTAACATGATGTGGCTTTCCATTGATGGTATATTTGACGCGTAATTCCTTGACAACACCAAAAATAGGGTCACCTAACAAATTGTTGTTTATAAGAACCTGTAAGTGATTCTGGTTAATTTGTTTTTGCAAAATATCCGTTGCAATCATAACGCCACTGGGAAGAAAATGCCCATATTCTGCTTTGATGATTTTTAAGTCCTTAAGAGGTTTAATGTTTTTTTGTGTAGTCTTTTCTTCTACTTTTACGAGTTGTTTACTCTTATCTATATCACCTTTTTCGAATACAATAAAATAGGATTCTTCCGGTCGAAAATTAAGCGCAATGGAAGTTTGTTCGCCATCAGTTTGCCAAGATGCGATTTGTTCTATTTGTCCAGTTTCAGCATTCCAGAGTTGAGGAGTGCGGTTACCTACTCTGAAGTTGCAGATGTCAGTTCTAAATATCTTTTGTTGGTTGGTGATAAAATAAATTTCTTCATTTTCTGTAGAACGATGTATGAAATTAAGATTTTGAGGATTATCTGAGACTTCAAAATCTGGCGTCATGTTAAAGATCTTTATAGCCTTCGCAATAGAAATTTGTTGTATGGGTGCTTTTATTTGTTCATTCGTTCCCCACAGTTGGTTTGCAAATGTTTTTACTTGTGTATCGCATGCGGGAAATCCCTTTAAACTTGGAGATTTACTTGGCTTCGGGCCAATGATTTTTGCACCTGCGTCCGATAATTTTTTTAAG
>JAQVXN010000127.1 GCA_028709135.1 Bacteroidaceae bacterium
ATTGATTGTGTCAACCAAATTTGTTTTAACTTTGCAACATGACAACTATATTTGTTATGATCAATTTTAACTATAAACTCAATCTGTTTTAATAACTAAAACTGTCAACCTTTTTCAGTACACCTCAGTGGCAGATATGTGATGGGCGTTACTGCCTTAAAAACATCGTAATTATTTTAATTAAAGATAGTTATGTATGAAATAGTGCGAGTGTCTGCTTTTATAGATAGCTCAATAGTATTTTGATTTAAGGTCTTTCGTGAACTTGTATTTTTCATGGTCATTCAGAAGTTCGCATTCGTAAAAACTGTGATGTTATTTGTCGAAAGTGTGAGGCCATTTGTTTACAACAACAACAAAGAAATTTTGACGAAGGTCAGGATTTGTTTTCAATAGATCCACTACTCTTAATAATGAGAGAGTTTACAAGATGGTTTTGTGCATATTTTCGAGGTTAAAACAATGGCTCATGGAACACACAGGTCTAGGCTGACAGGCTTCGATTGTTAGAACGTGCAAATGTAGTGAGTATTATTTAAACGATTTGAATTGCTTTCGGTAAGCGTTCGGGGAGACACCCATATACTTCTTAAAGTATTTCCCGAAAAACGATTGAGTGGGGAAGTTTAGATGAATTGCAATTTCTTTCACGCTGATATCGGAATATTGAAGTAATTGTTTGGCTTCCACAATAACTAATTCAATAATCCATTGGGATACGGTTTTTCCTGTTTTTTGTTTTACAACAGCACAAAAGTAGCTAGGAGACAAACATTGTTCATGAGCATAATAAGCCACATTGCGTTTAGTATTGTAATGATGGTATAAGGATACCATGAATTTTTGAATAATTAGATCTCCTCGGTCCTGTACGATAGGTTCTAGCTTGTGGGAGGTAAAGCAGATGTTCATTAATTCGTAAAGAAGCGTAGCGCCTTGAGACATAATAAGTTCTGTAAGAATTTTCTTTCTCTGCGTTTCTATACCGGAATCGTTTTCCTGTTCGATGCGCTTCATGATGGATCGAATCTGTTGTTCAATATTTTTACATTGACTATTGGTGAGTGAATAATAAGGATGATCTCGCAGGAGTAACTGGCTGCGTATGTCAATGGCCTTATTCACCAGAGGAACCACGTAATCGTAATTAGTCCGAATGGCAATTCCGGAGAAATCATCGGAGTGGCTGATAATATGTATAAAAAGTGAAGGAGTGTAGATAAACATATCGCCTTTAGAAATGGAGTATTGTTTATAGTCTATAGAAGTTTCGATATGTCCTCGCATACAAAAGAAAACACATAAAAAGTCCGTGATGCGCAAATAATCATTGAATGTGTTGTCAAGAAAATCTGCTGTGATCTTTGTAATTTCGAAGGGCAATTGGAGTTTATCGTTCATTGTTCTTTTTCTGCAAATATAGTGTATTACATACGAAAAATAACAAAAAAGGGGTCTAAAAAGTCAGAAATCAATGATTTGGAACAACTTATCATGAAAATAAATCTTTTTGAAGGGGCTCTAATGTGGTACTTTTGCGACCAAAATCACAGAAGAATAAAAAAAATGAAAGCTAATATTTACATTCTTTCAATGACTATTGTCTTAAGTTTGTGTAGTTGCAAACCAGCTTCAAAAGAAATGAAAGCTGCCGCAGCTGTTTCTGTAAAAACCATGATGGTGGAGAATAGTAGCGAAGTTGGCTATCGTTCTTATGTTGGAACAGTAGAAGAAGCGTCGGGATCTCAATTGAGCTTTGCGACGATGGGTACCGTTTCGCAAGTATTGGTAGATGAAGGTCAAGCAGTAAGAAAAGGGCAGGTGCTGGCAGTATTGGATAAGACAACGTTACAGAATGCTTACGACATTGCGCGTTCTACATTACGTCAAGCTGAAGATGGATACAAACGTTTGTATACATTGTATAAAAAAGGAAGTCTGCCTGAAGTGAAATATATAGAAATACAAACGCAGTTGGCTCAGGCACAAGCCGGTGAGCGTATAGCTCGTAAAAACATTCGGGACTGCGTGCTCCGTGCTCCTTTTTCCGGCTATATTTCTCAGAAAATGGTTGACACAGGTAATAACATTGTTCCGGGCGAGGGGTGTTTCAAATTGGTGAAATTGGATCGTGTAAAAGTAAAAATAGCTGTACCGGAAAAAGAAATTTCAAGTATTCATCGTGGCGAAAATATCGGATTTAGCGTTGCGGCTCTTGGAAATCAAAATTTTGAAGGAAAGGTAAAAGAAATAGGAGTCCAAGCAAATCCTTTCAGTCACACCTATGATGTAAAAATAGAACTTGCCAATAATGGACATCTGTTGTTGCCTGGAATGGTGTGTAGTGTAAGTATTTCCACAACGAATGAAAGTGGATGCATTATTCCGCAGGAGGCTGTGATGACAAACGGGAATAACACTTACGTATGGATCGCTAAAAACAATCAGTCTCAAAAACGTGATGTTAAGACTGGGGGTGTTAATGATCGCGGTGTCATCATTACGGATGGATTAATTCAAGGCGATGAGGTAATTGTGAATGGACAGAATAATGTCAGTGAGGGTACTAAAATCCAGATACGATGAAAAGTAGCTATGGAATAAAGATGAATCCTATTGAAAGCGTGATGCACTATAAAAGCATTATGCTGTTATTGCTGGTAGTGATAGTGGCGTTTGGAGCCTATTCGCTGGTGGTGATGCCCAAAAACGAGTTTCCTGTGTTTACAATTCGCCAAGGTGTTGTGGTTGGTGTCTATCCAGGAGCAAATACTCGAGAGGTACAGGAACAATTGACGAAACCACTGGAGAAGTTTTTGTGGGGATTTAAAGAAATAAAAAAACGTAAGACCTATTCAGAGACGAAAGACGGAATGTGCTACGTTTTTGTGGAATTGAATGACGATGTGAAAAACAAGGATGAGTTTTGGAGTAAGTTTAAGATTCGTTTACAACAGTTCAAAGGTAATTTGCCCAGTGGTGTTTTGGCGCTTATTGCCAATGATGATTTTGGAGATACTTCTGCTATGCTGATCACCCTTGAAAGTAAAGATAAAACTTATCGGGAACTTCATAATTATATGACTAATCTGGAAGATCGTCTGCGTACCATTCCAGAAGTGGCGAACCTAAGAGTTTATGGCGAATAAAAGGAACAGATCGGCGTCTATATCGACCGTAACAGACTTTCCGAATATGGTTTGAACACAGTAACATTATTGAGCTCTCTTGCATCGCAGGGCATGACGGTGACAAGTGGTTATGTTGATGACAAAAAACAAGATCGTCCGATACATCTTCAAACGCCAATGAACACCGAAAATGATGTGGCTCAGCAAATTGTATATTCTGATCCGAGGGGTAACGTGATCCGCTTGCGTGATATTGCTACGATAAAGCGGGAATATCCGGATGCAGATACATATATCAAGAATAATGGGAAGAAATGCATGGTACTCTCTTTGGAGATGAATGCGGGAAACAATATTGTGCAGTTCGGAAAGAACGTGAAAAAGATTCTGGATGAGTTTAAAACCACATTGCCTTCAGATGTGAACATATACCCTATTACAGACCAAAGCAATGTGGTAAACTCATCCATTATCGAATTTCTGAAAGAATTGCTAATAGCTATTTGCTCTGTGATATTGGTCATTATGCTGCTTTTACCTATGCGGGTAGCAAGTGTGGCAGCTAGTACCATTCCCATTACAATCTTCATTTCTTTGGCGGCGTTCTATTCGTTGGGCATCGAACTGAATACTGTGACACTGGCGGTCTTGATAGTTACTTTAGGCATGATTGTGGACAATTCGATTGTCATCATAGATTGTTATATTGAAAAAATTGATGCGGGCATGAGTCGTTGGCATGCTGCGTCGGCTTCTGCGAAAGAATTCTTTACCTCCATATTTAGTGCTACGCTGGCTATTTCTATAACGTTTTTTCCTTTCCTCATTACGATGAAAGGTATGATGTACGACTTTGTAAAATGGTTCCCTTTGGGTATGTCCATTGTTCTTGGAATATCATTACTGGTTGCTGTCTTCGTGGTGCCGTGGATGCAGTTCACCTTTATTAAAAAAGGTCTGAAGAAAAAAGAGCCTTTCGCGCAAAAGAATCGGAAAAGTTTTATGGACTATATTCAAAACTATTATAATCAATTCATTGTGAAATGTTTTGCGCATCCTTTCATAACGCTTGGAGCCGGTGTAGGTTTTATTGCACTGGGAATAGTTCTTTTCAGTTTGTTGCCACAAAAGATGATGCCGCGGGCCGAACGTAATCAATTTGCAGTGGAAATATATTTGCCAGTGGGAACGGCTGTTGAGCGTACGGCACAAGTTGCCGACAGCTTGCGTGATATGATAAAAAAGGATAAGCGCGTTGTGAATGTAACTACTTTTTATGGTATGAGCTCTCCGCGTTTTCAAGCATCATATGCCCCTCAATTAGGTGGTAGCAATTTTGCTCAATTCATTGTAAATACGGATAATGACCACAATACGCAAGACTTGTTGAATAAATTTACTCCGATGTATTCGAATTATTTTGAGGATGCTAAGGTGAGAATGAAAGAACTGGATTATTCGGATGCGATATCGCCGATAGAAATACGTTTCAGCGGGGATGATTTGACAGAATTGCATGAAGTGGTTGATAAAGTTACGCAAATTATGCGTAAGGATTCGAATCTGCTTCTAGTGAGAAGTAATTTTGAAGGTTCGTGCCCAGGGCTCAAAATCATGATGGATAATGATGAAGCAAACCGTATCGGATTGAATAGAAGTCTGCTGTCGATGAATTTAGCTACGCGCTTTGGATCTGGAATACCTCTTACTACAGTATGGGAAGGTGATTACCCTGTACCAGTAATGCTTAAAGACAATCATGCCGGATTGCAACAACCTGATGATCTCAAAAACGCGATGGTAAGCGGGATTTTACCGGGTACCAATGTGCCATTGCGTCAGATTGCAGATGTAAAGCCCGATTGGAATGAAGGGATGATTGTAAGGCGTAATGGAATTACGACAGTTTCTGTCATGGCAGATATTCGGCGAGGCGTAAATCTGAATAAGGAAACCGATAAAATTTTAGAACAAATATCTGCAACCAAATTACCTACTGGTGTCAAGATGACAGCGGGGGGCCAACGTGCAAGCGACAATGAGTTCAATCCACAGATTTATGGAGGTTTATGTATTTCCGTTGTGATTATTTTCCTAATTCTTTTGTTGCATTTTAAAAATATAAGGATGTCGTTACTCATTATGTATTCGTTGTCGTTTTCTTTAGTCGGACTATCGATCGGTATGCTTATCATGAAACAGGACATGGGCGTGACAGCCATTTTGGGTATTATTTCTCTGATGGGCATCATTGTGCGAAATGGAATTATTATGATAGATTATTCGGAGGAACTGCGTGTGAAAAGGCATATTACAGCAAAACATGCTGCTTTGCAGGCTGCACAACGCCGGTTGCGACCAATATTTCTAACAAGCGCAGCTGCGTCCATGGGAGTAGTGCCTATGGTGATACAAAATTCGCCCATGTGGGGACCTATGGGAACGGTGGTGTGTTTCGGTACGCTAATTTCAATGCTGTTTATCATTACGATGATTCCTATTGGCTATTGGATGATTTTCCGTCTGCAAGACAAGAAACGAAAACTAAAGAATGAGAAAGAACGTTCTTCCAAGATGTTAAGTGAAATTTAAAATGAAAGTTATGAATTTAGCGATGATGACAAAATTAAGATATCTGCCTATACTTGTTGTGTGCCTTTCGAGCACTGCAGCCGAACCTCAGAAAGTTTACACTTTAAAGGAGTGTAAACAAATGGCAGTGAACAACAATATAAAGATGAAAAATGCAAGGCTTTCCATAGAACAATCACAAGAACAGGAGAAAGAAGCTTTTACCAAATACTTCCCAACGGTTTCTACTTCAGGAAATTATTTTCGTTCGACCGATTATCTGATCAAGGAGAAAATGACGATGGGAGCAAATGAACAGCAGCAATTGGG
>JAQVXN010000128.1 GCA_028709135.1 Bacteroidaceae bacterium
AGAGCTTAACTCGATTTGATAAAGGAAAGAAAAAGAAAAATCATAACCGAAATCGCAATCAAAATCAACCGCAAAATCAACAACAGGAGGGTGCACCTCGTGAACAACAACGAAACGCTTCTAATGTTCAGAACAAAGCAGATTTTTCGGATCAGAAAGGAAGAGATGACCGTAGAACAGATGAAAGACGTAATACTAACCGTCCATGGAGAAATCGTCCCAATCGTTCCGAACGTGACGGCGGAGACCGTCGTGGAAACGGAGATCAGAGAAATAAAAATAATAGAGCAGAAGAACGTCAAAAGAATCCTTCGAGAGATGGAAATAATGCCGAATAGGTGCTTTTTGTTGAGAAATGAAAAAATGGTTTGTGATAAGTTTTGTCTTTGGGCTTTTAATCTCGGGGTGTAACAGAGAGAAAACCGCTTGTTTTGGCTACAGATCTACGCCAATTGAAGGTTGGGAACAGCATAATGTACTTACCTTTAAAGTGGATACGATAAAACAAAGCGGAGAATATGGTGTATATGTGAGTTTGAGAACTACGAATGCGTATCCTTTCCAGAGTATTTTTCTACTGGTGAAGACGCAATTGGTTTCTCCCGAGTGGAATAATCAAGACACCCTTGTTTGTGTATTGACCGACAAACAGGGTATTCATTCCGGACACGGCATCAGTTTCTATCAAAATGACTACCTGTTGAAAAAAATAAAACTGCAACGAGGACAATCTGGCAATATTATGGTTAGTCACATTATGCGACGAAACATTCTGCCAGGCATTTCAGATGTTGGCGTTACAGTCAAAAAGGAATAACTGGAATACTCATTCTCAAAATGAGTATTCTATCGCCTAAATTTTTCTCTGCCCGCATCAATGCGGAGAAAAATGAATAGCAAAATTGTAAATCCCCAAAGAGAAGAACCTCCGTAACTAAAGAATGGCAGCGGGATACCAATAACAGGGGTTAATCCGAGAACCATACCTATATTAATAAAAAAGTGGAAAAGAAAAATACTGAGCACGCTGTAGCCATATACGCGGCCAGATATAAATGGCTGTCGTTCGGCTAGTTTAATGAGGCGTAAGATAAGTGCCAAAAATAGACCAAGAACAACTGTGGCGCCAATAAAACCATGTTCTTCTCCAACTGTGCAGAAAATGAAATCAGTATCTTGTTCCGGTACATATTTTAATTTTGTCTGTGTGCCATTCAAAAAACCTTTACCTTGGAAACCACCGGAACCGATAGCAATTTCACTTTGTCGCACATTGTAACCTGCTCCGTTTGCATCATCATCCAATCCAAGAAGAACGCGTATACGCGTTTGTTGATGTGGTTCCAAAACGTCATTGAGTACATAATTTGTGGAATAATACATTGCAAGAGAACCTGCCGTAAAAAGTGCCATGAGGAAGAATTTTGAGCATCTTTTGCGCAGGGCTTGGATAATGAGATAAACGATGGTGGCGATACAAATACCGAATTGAGCCCAGGAAATATCAAAGACGACAAACTTACGCGAAATAAAATACGCGGAAAGCGTGATGAGGGTGCCAATGATAAAAATATTTCGAGCTTCTTTTTTCTCCTTATATAAAAAGACCAACAAATCCGTAAATAGCCAGATAAGAAGCAAAACTGTAAATTTACCTACAGAAGTAAAAGTTCCATCCAATTGGTAGGGCTCATAGCGCAAACCGATTACAAAATAAACCACCGCGGCAAGTCCTACAAATAATACACTGCCACTCATGCCCTCACGATAGAAAACGAGGAAAAAAGAAAGATACACTAGGGCGGAACCCGTTTCGTGCTCCATGATAATTAATATAATAGGAATAAGGACAATGGCTAAGGCATGCAGAAAGTCTCGTGTTTTGTAAATTGAAAAACCGTACGAACCCATATATTTTGCCAACGCAAGTGCTGTAGCGCATTTGGCGAACTCTGCTGGTTGCAAACTGATAGGACCCAAATTAATCCAGGAGTAAGAGCCTTTTACATCTGCAGCCACAAAAGGAGTTACCAGCAGCAGGGCCATCATGATTAGGTAAAAAATATTTGCGAAGGTATCATAAATGCGATCGTCCATCAATAAAAGAACGAATCCGAGAAAAAACGAACAGCAAATCCAGATTAATTGTTTGCCGGAGCGAGCCGTAAAATCTAGAATGGATGGATCTCCGTAATTATAACTAGCTCCAACGACGCAGGTCCACCCCGCGGCAATGAGTAGCAGGTAAATCATGACTGTAATCCAGTCAATGGAGCGCAAAAGGCTCTTAGTACTAACGTTTTCTTGCGCCATAGCCAATTGCTTTGTGGGCAAACATGTCTGCACGTTTCTGACTGGAAGGAGACAAATGCCCGTTTAAATATTGTTCGATCATAAGACTGCCGATAGGTACACCATAATCGGCTCCAAAACCACCATTTTCAACATAAACTGAAACTGCAATATGGGGATTGTACATGGGAGCAAAACCCATAAAAACAGAGTGGTCTTGACCTCTATTTTGTGCTGTACCCGTCTTTCCGCATACCTCAATACCCGGAATATTTGCAGTCCGACAAGTACCACCCAAAACGGCATCACGCATTCCGATTGCGATATCATTATAAAAAGCGCGGCGCACCAAGGTGTAGTGGCGGCGCGTATATAATGTGTCAATTGCTTTTCCCTCAATATGGCGTACTACGTGTGGAATGTAATAAAAACCTCTGTTAGCGATGGTGGCGCAAAGATTTGTGATTTGAAGTGGAGTGAGAGAAACCTCTCCTTGTCCAATCGCGTCACTGATAATGGTTAAAGCATTCCAGTGACCTTTATAATGTTTGTTATAGTAGTCGGCATTTGGAATCATACCTCTTTTTTCTCCGGGCAGGTCAACTCCAAGACGATAGCCGAAACCCATAGAAACCATGTAATCCTTCCAGCGTGTAAGAGCATTTGAATAGGATCCGTATTTGCGGCGGGCTTGAATCATATGGTAAAATCCCCAACAGAAATAACTATTGCAGGAAGTTTCAATGGCATCGAAAAGATTTACAGGAGAGCGGTGTCCATGACAACCCACATGAACTCTACCATAATGGAAGCCATGATAGCAGGGGAAAAGTGTGTGAGTATTGATGATGCCTTCCTGAAGGAAAGTGAGCCCCTGTGATGTTTTGAATGTGGATCCAGGTGGATATTGTCCCATGATGGCTCGATTAAGCAGGGGTTTATAAGGATTCCTGTAAAGGTTTTTATAATTTTTTCCTCGGTCTGTGCCGACAAGAAGATGGGGATCAAAAGTTGGAGAAGAAACCATGCAGAGAATTTCTCCCGTTTGCGGATCAATTGCTACAATACTACCGATTTTCCCTAACATTAGGCGCTCTCCCAATGCCTGTAAATCACGGTCAATGCCCAAAGTTAAAGTGCGCCCGGGCTCAGGTACACGATCGAAAAGTCCATTTTTGTAGTGCCCTTTAATGCGGCCATGTACGTCGCGGAGCATGATTTTCATCCCTTTTACGCCGCGCAGATCTAATTCGTAAGACTTTTCGATACCGAGTTTTCCAATAAAATCCCCTGGGCGGTAATAGGAGTCGCTGTCAATGTTAATTTGAGAAACTTCTCCGACATCACCCAAGACGTGAGCTGCTACACTCGTTGCATAATGGCGTATGGCGCGTTTCTCAACATAGAAACCTTTGAATTTGAAGAGTTTTTCTTGAAAAACAGAAAATTCGCGTGACGGAATCTGCCCGATGAAAAGTTGTGGTGTGAAACGGGAGTAGCCATAATTTTTCTTGGGGTCTTTGATTTCGTTCATTCGGTCAATGTATTGCTGCTTTGTGATGCCAATAGTTTTACAGAAATCCAAGGTGTCCACACCGTGCTGTTCATTCATGATGACCATAATATTGTAAGCCGGTTCATTATAAACAAGGAGGCGGCCTTTACGGTCGTTTACCAGACCACGCGCAGGATATAAGATTTTTTTGAGGAAGGCATTGGAATCTGCATTTTTTTTATAGCTGTCACTCATAATCTGAAGGGAGAAAAGTCTAATCAGGTAGATAATGACAATAAGAATTGCCATTAATGCAACCGTATATTTTCGTTTTTCCAGATCAAAACTTTTCATCTGCTATTTTTTTTGGCACCTCCCATTCTGACACCTTCCAATGCCCATATAAAGAAAAACGACATGAGGCTGCCACCTCCAATGTTGATAAGTATTTCCAACAGATTAAAAAAGGAGAAAGCTTCCAATAAGTAGAACACAATTTGTTGCGTAATAACGGCTACAGCAACATAGCGTAGAAAGTGAGACCAATCCATGGTGCCGGCTGACGGCGGCAAAGATTCCTCGTTGTCTTCAGTGTCGCGAGAACTGAAAGTTTTGAGAATAGCAGGCTGTATCATCGCGACCAATGTCAAACTGGCTGCATTCATGCCGGGCGTATTCGTAAAGATGTCTTGCAAAAGTCCGATTAAAAAGCCCCAAGTTAAGATTTGCCATCGAGGAGTGCCAAGAGGAAAAAGTAAAATGAAGTAAACGCAAACCATTGGAGTAGCATAACCAAGAATTTGTACGTGATTGAGTACAAGAACTTGTAATGCTAGAAACAAAACCAGCAGCAAAAGCCTTTTTAAAAATGTTCCTATCATTTATTGCGTTGTTTCATAATTTGACAATTTGGCTTTCAGACTGTCTATTTCCGGTCTTTCTTTATTGACCACGATGCAGACGTCACTCAGATTTGCAAAGTCCGATCCCAAATTTACTTTTAATTGAAGTGAAAGTCCGTCAGGTGCATTGGCCACGGATTTTACTTTTCCTACAAAGATCCCCGGAGGAAAAACAGTGGAATAGCCGCTTGTTTCTACGTATTCGCCAACTTTTATTTTTGCATAACGCGGAATGTCATTTAAATATGCGATAAGAGTACTTCCTCCGTTCCATTGTAAATAACCGAAGTAACGATGATTACGGATTCTGCAGCTAATATTTGATTTTGTATTAATCGCCGGCATTACTAATGAATAGTGCTTGCTGGTAAGAAATACAATTCCAACGATTCCCCCGCCACCGACAACACCCATTTCTGTCTTAATGCCATCTTCTTTACCTTTGTTGATGACAATGTAATTCTCATTTTTTAAGATGGAATTAGAGGTTACCCTTGCAGGAATGAGTGTGTAACCAGACAAAGAGTCGTTGACGACTTGTTCGTTTTTAGTTTCTTTCTTATTTATTGCAGCCAGAACGTCACGAAGTTGTGAGACCTGCATTTGTAAGTGTACATTTTGTGACGTTAAGTTTTTATTGACGTCTTTTAAGTGTACAAAGTGATAAAAATCCGTGTAATAAGTATTGACTTTTGCTGCGACTTCATTGGCAGCTGTAAAACAGATACTGCCCTGATAGCTATTGAAACGGAATAACAATACGACACTAATGATTTCCAAAAAAATAAATAGAAACCAATAGTTGTATTTTTTGATAAAATCAAGCAGGTTGTGCATTTATCTCATCAGGAACGAGAAGCGGTCCACATTTTGCAGCGCTACTCCTGTTCCTTTTGCCACACAGTGTAACGGGTCTTCAGCAACACGGAAAGGAATATTGATTTTCTCCGTCAGTCTGCGGTCTATGCCACGTAACAATGCGCCTCCACCTGTCAGATAAATGCCGTTTTTAACAATATCTGCATAGAGTTCAGGTGGTGTATTTTCCAATGCGCTGAGTACGGCAGCTTCAATTTTAGCTATAGATTTCTCCAAGCAGTGTGCCACTTCCTGATAGCATACGGGAACTTCCATCGGCAGTGCAGTGATTCGGTTAGGACCGTGTACAACGTAGTCTTCCGGCGTATCTTCTCCCAAATCTGTCAGAGCAGCACCAACATGAATTTTAATACGTTCTGCCATGCGCTCGCTGACTTTTACGTTGTGTTGTCTGTTCATGTATTCCTGTATATCTGCTGTGAGGTCGTCGCCAGCCATTTTAAT
>JAQVXN010000129.1 GCA_028709135.1 Bacteroidaceae bacterium
TTATAGGGTAGTGCCATATAATAGTTCAGATCTTTATTCATTTGCATCCATCTCTCCTTCCAATAATTCCAAAGCTCTTTCGACATAGATTACTTTTATATGCGGCTGTGCATAAGTTTCAGTCCCAACATGGTTTTTCGGTTAAATGATTCGGAATTGTCTTCCAAACTAACATTGATAGGAGTTCCGGCATCCAAAATGTTTTGATTGATAATAGTTACTTCTCCTGTCGTATAGTTTACCGAATAGTCACTACCCTCTGTAAGGGTGACGCCTCCTGCCGTTACTACAACAGATCCGCGAGGTACATTCATAGCTCCTAAAGAGATAACATTACCGGATGTTGCCTTGTATTGGCCTGTAAACATGAATTTGTCTTTTTCTATTATTTGCTTGGCTGCCGTTCGTGTGGAATCGTAGAGTTCTTGAAAAACATATTTATTTGCGGTAGCGTCGTCGCCAATAGCAGTGCGTAAGTAACTTCCAAAGGGTTCTACACAAGGCAGAAAGATGCGGCCTGTGGACGGGTCGATGGTGTAGCCGGATATAAAGTCGAAATAACCGTTTGGATTAGGGTTGTTCTTATTGTCGAGGCGGTCCATTCCGAGCAAACGCAATAATGTTTGATTCTTCAGTTTAGAGTCAGGAAGATAGCTGAGGTAGACGCCTGCAGTATCACTGAGGTATTTTATGTCGAGACGAAAGTTTGACTGTTCTACGGAGGTGGCACCGAGTGAATATACATTTTTCATCATCAGTTTCCAGTTATTCATGGAAGGCGTGTTGGCTGCATTTTTAAGTGTTTTGACATACAGGCAATTTTTGTTATCATTCTGATCTGTTGAGAATTCACCAACTTGATAGGTACGACCCATATACGTGTATTCGTAAGCAACAGCAAGGACTTGATCTGTTTGAAGTGTGGTTCTTAGTGAGATGTAACCTAAATTCTTATTAACAGTATATTCTGATGCTGATAGTTTTCGAGCACTTTCCAATTTTTCATAATCGATGCCACCACGGAAATTTGGAATGGCTTCGAGTGTGCTGCTTACGGAATTGATGCTGCGAGCTCCTGCGTATTGGCTATTGATGGTGGTATAGAGATCATTTGATGAATTTGAGGGTTCTGCGCTTCCTGTGGCACTCCAAAGTTTGGTGTTCATGACCGTGTTCTCTCCCAAATCGGTAAATGCTACAATGTTACGGGTGTCTGTTGTCGTTCCATTTTTGTTAGTTATCCAAACTTCTACGCGGTTGATAGTGATGCCGCTTTGGATGGTTGGAAGCCCTTTCATCCAATTATCGTAATGGTTGCGAAAGAAGTGTGACAGAAAGAAGTGGCGATTGCCTTCATAGTTGTCTGCTTGAATTTCAAATGATGTGAGCTGGCTTCCTCCACTTGATGAGACAGATTTTGAAATAGATTTCTTCTGTGAGGCCACAGTTTGAAGTTTAAGTTTACCGAATTGTAGGTCTGTGCGAATGCCGAATAGCGAAGTTGCACCTTGAATTAGACTATTATTAGTGGGCATCGATACATTTCCAGCTTCAATGAGTTTTACAATTTCGTCTTCTTTTCCTTCATATTGTAATTTGAGGTTTTTGGAGTCATAGTCGAAGGAAGATTCGGTGTTATAATTCAGGTTCATATTCATTTTATCTCCGATACTGCCTTGCAGACTGAGATTCACTTTTTCATCAAAGTCAAAGCCGAAAGTTCTACGGTTACGTATGGGCAGGCTGGGATTGTCTACACTACGAAGGTTTGTTCCGAATTTGAGTTCTGCACTTCCCTGAGTTTTTATTTTTACACCACCTGGACCGAAAATCTTTTCAGCTGGACCAAGATCAAAATTCATGTCCGAAAAATCGAAAGGCTTTTTATCTTTATTCTGAAACGCATCGGCATTTTTTTTACGATAGTAGGAGTTCATGGATTTGCGCAAACTCCAGTTGTGATATTCTTCAGGTGTAAGCAAAAACGGTGTGTTCAGGTAGTTATCGCCAATTTTAGAACCTAAGGTATAAGTGTCTTGATTCTCATTATATTGTACATCAGTCTTAAGATTGTCTGGATCTTTAAGGTCTCCCATCTTATCGTCCAAATCTTTTTCTTTTATGGGAGCTGTTGGTTTTACTTGAAAACGAGTGGTGTCGTCCGTTGCTGGAGTTGTTGACGCATGTTGTGGTTGTGCATCACCGGTAGAAATGATAGAAGGCTGTGCTGCATAAACAAGTCCGCTCATTAACATGATAGCGAAAAGCGTTATGCAGAATAACTTTCCAAACCGAGGATGTATTTGATGAAATTTCATTTGGAGTAACCTTAAAAATCTCAGAATCTTTTGATGATCTGCCGAGAGTTTGGAAAACGTGCGTCAGAGCATTTTCAATGCCAGTTTAACGATTGTTTCTACGGGCGTTTGAGGGTCCTGCTCCAAAATTTTCATTACTACTTTTTTTGATGGAACGGGGGCAAATCCTAACATGGTAAGGGCGGCTATTGCCTCTTCCTGTTTCTCTGTATCCATCGTCATATGTGTTCTATCACCACGAATATCACTGTCTGAAAGAGGCGTATTCTGAAGCTTATCCTTAAGCTCCACAATGATGCGTTGTGCCGTTTTCAGTCCAATGCCTTTGATACCTTTGAGCATTCGTTCATCACCAGCTAAAATGACTTGGCTTAATTCTATAGGACTGAATGAGGATAAGATCATGCGAGCCGTATTACCACCGACACCACTTACCGTGATGAGCATCAAAAAGAGTTCCCGTTCAGCTTTTGTACTAAAACCAAAAAAAGTCCAAGCATCTTCACGGATTTGCTCATATACAAAGAGTTTGGCTACGGTTTTTCCCTGTATGGCTGAATAGGTTTGAAGAGAAATATTTAAAGCGTAGCCAACGCCGGTTGCATCAATTATGGCTTGTGTTGGAGTAAGTTCAATCAAGTCCCCTTTTATATAGTCAATCATTCTTATAGAGTCTAATTTTATTATAAACGAGGGTTATCGCCTATTATTGTATAGGTGTGCTTTTATTTATTTGAAAAATACGCTTGTTATAAGAACGTTTTAACGTTAAAATGAGATTATAAATGCCACAAAAAGAGAACATGTAGTACATGTAAACTTATGTTTTTAAAAGTTTGAATTTGGGATATGAATGGATCATTCTTATTTCAATTTCTCCAAACAAAACACATGTTTAATAGTTTAAACGAACTGGTTATAAAGTTGGTGACGCACTGCGTCATAAAAAAAACGCGTCGCGTCACAAAAGAAACGCGTCGCGTCACAAAAGAAACGCGTCGCGTCACGAAACTTTATTACGTAGAACGTTTTTTTGTAAGGGGATGCTAAGATTTTGCGATGGTGGAGAATAATTTTGTTTTAAGCCATGCGCGAACAGGCAGGTCATAAAGTTTTAAAGCAGCCCATGCGACGGAAATAGCTAAAATAAAGAGACTTATTCCAACGGCGATGTGCATGAACAATGGTGCATGTTGATGGTTTTCTACCCACGAAACTTGAAAATAAACGAGCGGGTAATGTGTGATGTAGAGAGGGTAAGAAAGTTGTCCCAATTTATTGCAGAATTTCGCAGAGCGTCCTGTAATTTTACTTCCGGCTCCAAGAGAAACGATAAAAGGGAAAAACAGAATAATGCAAACAGCTTCATAAAGTCCGTTAAGCCACATGTGAGATGTGCCGCCGATGCGGGGCATAACGAGAATAACGACAATGAGAAGAGAGCACCACCAGAACCCAGCGCGGACAGAAATTAATTTATGAATGCGCGATATGAGTAGGCCTGCAAAGAAAGGATAAAGCAGCCGGGTAAGTCCTATTTGTATCTGGTCAGGAGTAAGGCTCCATCCCCCAATAACAGTGTAGGCATTGTCTTCACGCACTTTTAGAAGACCGAAGAGGTCGATGTTCAAGCACAATGAAAGGGTAAGTAATGCAGAGCAGCCAACGAATATGGCAAGGACCTTTTTCGAAAAACGTCTGATAAAAAGGGCATAAAGAATATTTGCCACATATTCCCACTGTAATGACCAAGCCGGGCCGTTGAGAGGATTTGTTTCTGCCCAACCGCGAATATCCATTGATGTTGGAATGGGGATCATTGTAAAAGCCCATAACATCATGAGTAACATGAGCCACCATGGAGTCTTCCCTATGATTGGAAAGGCAGCACCACTAGCAAAATAAAACAAAAGAGCCCCAAATACAGTTCCGAAAATAACCATGGGGTGCAAGCGTATAAGTCTGCGTTTAAAAAAATTACCGATAGACATTCGGTTCCAACGATCGTCGTAGGCATAGCCAATAACAAATCCCGATAGTACGAAGAAAAAATCTACTGCTAAGTATCCGTGATTGAGAACCTGTTCCGCAGGGTCGGGATAATAAGTTTCAAACAAATGATATGCAACAACTATAAGTGCAGCTACGCCGCGCAATCCGTCCAATATTTCATATCTTGGTTTGGAAGCCAGATAGGTGCTATTTTTATCCATTTGGAGAGTTTTTGTTTCAGCGTGCAAAGATAATTGTTTTAATTTTCGAGAATGTGGAATATCATTTTTATTTCTTGGTGTAGATGCCGAAAAATATCGATATTTGCTTTGAAAAAATGGAAGTAAAAACAATATCTCTCTATGCTAAGATAAGTAGCTTCTAGCTAGATTCCTAAGTATTGTTTAATCTGCATAAATATTTCTTTTGCATATGAAAGATCGTTGCCAACAGGGACGAATAGGTTGGAAGCATTTTCAAGTTTTGTATTAAATACTAGTTGATACTCATTCCCAACATAAGGTATTGTTGCATTATTAAATGTTACGCTAATAATATCTGTCTGGTTTATGGGGATGCCGTTAATGATAAGCATCATTTTTTTGTTATAGAACAATATAACTCCGTCAGCTTGTTCTCCATGAAGAGGATTCGCTAGAATGATATCATCAGGTTTTCCATAAGTATCTACCAGGTCTTGTAAATTTATTTGTTTTGTAGGTGTCTGTTCGGGCTCGGTTCTGTTTTTTAGCTTAACTATGAAATAGCCGGCAGGAAGTACAATTGCAGCAACAATAATCGGTGCAGATCCAATAAAAAGTCCGAAAAGGACTAATAATAGAATGGCAATAATAGTAATAGTTTTGTATTTCATATGTTTGGATTTTTAATTATGATTGACAGGGTAAAATTCTTTTTAGAATGAGTTTATTTGTGCAGAAGTGGGCTATATTCTCGTGGTGGCTTACAATGATCAAGGTATGGTTTGAAAAAAAATAAATAATGTTTTGGAGTATGTGAATTTCAGTCTGAGTATCTAGAGCAGAAGTGGCCTCGTCGAGCAGTAAAATTTGTCCCTTACGTAAAAAGGCGCGAGCAAGGCAGATACGTTGTGCTTGGCCTTCGGAAAGACCGAAACCATGTTCACCGCAATAGGTATCTAAAAGAAGAGGTAATTCAAAGACAAAGTCTGCGCAGGCCATATGAAGGGCGTGTTCCATTTCTTCAGTGGTAGCATTGGGATTGCCGAATAGGAGATTGCTACGTATGGTTCCGCTATAGAGTGTATTGCCTTGTGGAACATAAGAGAAACAAGCGCGTGTGGAGGCATCAATTGGCAAACTTTGATTGTGATTGTAAATATTTGCAGTTCCTTTCTGCGGAATAACCAAGGAGAGAAGTAAACGAATTAGCGTAGTTTTTCCGGAACCTGTTTCTCCCATAATTATCGTGCGGCTTCCTGGAACAAAATTATAAGAGAAATTCTTTAAAACAAGGGGCTGGTTCTCATAATGGTATTCAATGTGAGAGAGGCGTATGCCGATTGCGTCTTGAAGAATGCGATGATGTCCAGGTTGTTCTCGTGGAATGTTCATG
>JAQVXN010000130.1 GCA_028709135.1 Bacteroidaceae bacterium
CGGAACATATAGAAAGCAGTCATGGCTGCAATACCTGTCATAATCCACCCGAGTGCCGTGCTGTACTGGAAAGCAGCAACGAGAATTTCATCTTTCGAATAAAATCCACTGAAAGGAGGTATACCTGAAATAGCCAGACAGGCAATGAGAAATGTGATATGCGTGATAGGCATATATTTGTGCATGCCACCCATAAATGCCATTTCGTTACTGTGAACAGCATGAATAATGCAACCTGCACACAGGAATAATGTAGCCTTGAACATGGCGTGAGTAAACAAGTGATACATGGAAGCCATGTAACCCAAGCTGGCGTGATTGTCAGTGAAGCTCCCTTCTGGTAGGCAAACGCCTAGAGCTACCATCATAAAGGCAATCTGCGAAATGGTGGAAAAAGCGAGCACTCGTTTAATGTCGCTCTGTGCACACGCCACAGCAGCGGCATAGAAGGCCGTGAAAGCACCAATCCATGCGATAATATGAAGTGTATCGGGCGCATATTGAATCCACAATGGAAACATTCGCGCAACTTGAAATACACCTGCGACAACCATTGTAGCAGCGTGAATAAGTGCGCTGACAGGAGTTGGACCTTCCATCGCATCTGGCAACCAGATGTGTAACGGGAACATGGCGCTCTTACCAGCACCTCCGATAAACATCAAAAATAACGCTGTTGGCAAAATGAAACCTGCTCCTGCAATAGCTTTCGAAAATCCTGCTCCTACACTTGGGGCAGCACCGTTGAGATAAACAGCTGTGTTTGTAAAATCAAAACTGAAGGAGCCTGTATAGTAACCGTAAATCAAAATACCAATCAGGAAACCGAGGTCCGCAAAACGCGTAACTATGAATGCCTTTTTTGAGGCTGCAACTGCCGGCGCCTGGGTGTAGTAGAAACCTATAAGCAGGTAGGAGCATACGCCAACCAACTCCCAGAAGAGATACATCTGGAAAATATTTGTGGCGAGAACCAACCCCAGCATAGACATGGTGAATAAACCAAGGAATGCATAATAACGCTGAAATCCACGTTCACCGTGCATGTATCCGAAGGAATAAATGTGGACCATGAGAGACACCGTGGAAATGACGATGAGCATCATAACCGAAATGGGGTCGAGCATTATGCCGATGTCGAAATGCAATCCCTCGTTGTAAAATGGCAACCAGGTGAAGTTATAGGGAACGAGCGTTTGAAGTACTCCATTTACGCGGTCTGCAGTGAAGTATTCAAAAGCTGTATAGTAGGACAATGCGGCAACCGTTCCCAAAATGAGAGTACCGATAAGTCCTGCAGTGCGATGACTAAGCCACTTGCCAGCCAATCCCAAAAAGAGAAAACTGAGGAATGGCAGTAGCAAAATTAAATATGTGTATGTATAATCCATGAGTTATTTCTTTCTTTTCAGATTAAACATTTATTACCATTTCAATTTATCGAGGTTGTCCACGAAGTTGTTCTTTAAACTGCGGTAGATGTTAATCATCACAGCAATAGCAACGGCAGTTTCTGCAGCTGAAATGGCCACGGAAAACAGCGTAAAGAAGTAGCCTTCTTGTCCTGAGGGGAATAGTAGGCGATTGAAAGCGGCAAAGTTGATGTCGGCAGCGTTCAGCATCAATTCAATAGAGATGAGAATAGCCAATGTGTTGCGGCGGGTTAGAAAACCGTAAATGCCGATAAACAGCATCAGGGCCGACAGAATGAGAAATCCATATATATTTATCATTTTCTTGTCTTTGTTTTATCGTTTACGTGCAATAATCAAACCGGCGATGATGCAGGCCAGAAGTAATACGCTTACAGCTTCAAAAGGAAGCAGATAACCATATTTACCGGAGCTTAGTATTTGTTGTCCCAGAAGTTTGACGGAGATCAATTGCTCATTGGGAGCTGTGAGGGCGGCGTCGAGAAACTTGTGAGTCAGAATAACAAACAGTATAATAGCTGCACCACCAAGGCTGGCCATGAGAGCTACGATCTTTTTTGCTAATGAAATAGGGCTCTTTTCATTTGAGCCCTGGCGTTCGGTAAGCATAAGGGCAAAAATGTAGAGTACAACTACACCTCCGGCATATACCATGACTTGTACGGAACCGAGAAAAGTGAATCCCATCAGAAAGTACAAGCCGGCAGTACCGAAGAGTACAAACAATAAATAGGTGGCAGCACGCATGATGCGGTTTGTGGTAACTGCCAGAAACGCGCAAATCAAAATGATTGCAGCTAGAATATAAAAAATAATTGTTGTTGCCATTGTGTTATTCCTCCTTTTTATCGGTTTGGCCAGGAGCGGAGGTTACAGGTTTTGGCGCTGTAACCTGAGCTACGGGTTTGGGAGCAACGGTTTTTTCTTCTACTTTGCTACCCGGATGATTGAGCTGCATGATAAGTTTAGCTTTGTTAAACACGCCGAGTTCAAAATCCTGATTGAAACGGATTGCGTCGTGCGGGCAAGCGCGTACACACAAGTTGCAGAACATGCACTGACCGACGTTGTATTCGTATTTAACGAGTTGGCGTTTCTTTTTACCGTCTTCCGTGGTAATCATTTCGCTGGTTACCGTGATGGAATCGTTGGGGCAAGCCATTTGGCATAAACCGCATGCAATACACTTGTGCTCGTTTTTTTCATTGTGAGGCATCTCCAAACAAAAGCGGTTTTGCTCAGAGAATGTCAGAGTGCTACGGTTCTCAGGATACTGTTCCGTAACATCTTTTTCAAAGAAAACCTTTATAGAGGTTTTTAAGCCTACTAATAGTGTTTTCAAAGCCCGGAATATACCTTCTATATAATTTTGTTCTTCCATAATCTTAACCTTAATATTATAGTGTTAGTCCGAAACAAACCACGAGGGCCATCAGAATAATGTTAATCATACTCAGAGGCATAAGGTATTTCCATTCTAATGAAAGCAGCTGGTCGATGCGTAGGCGTGGAAAAGTCCAGCGAATCCACATCAACAAGAATACCACGAAGAAAGCTTTACCAAAGAACCAGATAAAACCGGGAATATAACCCATTACAGCATTGAAACCATCCATGCCGGGAAAATAAATGGGAGCCCAACCTCCGAGAAAAATGGTGGCTGCCATAGCGCCGCAGATGAACATGTTTAAATATTCTGCCAAATAGAAGAATCCAAAATGCATACCTGAGTATTCTGTGTGGTAACCTGCGGTAAGTTCGCTTTCAGCTTCTGGTAAGTCGAAAGGACCTCGGTTACATTCAGCATTACCAGCAACGAGATAAATAAGGAATGCCAAAACGGCTGGTACATGCCCACGGACAATATTCCATCCGAAGTCTGCTTGTTGCTGCACAATCTCGGAGAATTGCATCGTACCGTTAAGCATAATAACCGTTAACATAGTCATGCCGATACTCAGTTCGTAACTGATAAGTTGTGCTCCGCTTCGCATGGCGCCGATTAAAGGATATTTGCTGTGGCTTGCCCATCCAGCGAGCAAGATGCCCACAACACCGATACCGGAGATTGCAATGAAGAAGAATACACCTACATTAAAATCTAAAATATCCAATCCTTTATTCCAAGGGATACAGGCAAAGGTGAGAAATGAGGCGGTGAGAACGAAATATGGAGCCATGTCATGCAACAAGAGGTCAGTCTGGCGCAATTTGATGATTTCCTTGGTGAGCATTTTCAACACATCTGCAAAAACCTGCAACAAGCCCCACTTGCCTACGCGGTTCGGGCCGAGTCTGCATTGGAAGAAAGCGCAAATCTTACGTTCGGCGTAAATCAGCGCGATAGCCAGAATGGCATAGAGAAGAATAATGAAAAGCAGCACGATCAGGCATTCGATGCCAATGGCGAGCCACTCAGGCATGACGCCCGTGAGCAGCGTGTGAAACCATTTTGTAATTATACTAAAGTCGAACATATCTTTTTTATCTTTTTATCGGTCAATATCTGGAATTACAAAGTCCATCGTACCGCCGATGGCAATGAGGTCGGCAATTTTCTCTCCGCGGCAAGCTGTGTCCATTGCAGCTATAAGGGGAAGGCCGTTACTACGGTAGTGTAGGCGGTAAGGTGATTTGTCTCCTTTGCTTTCTATGAACACACCAAATTCTCCACGACTGGATTCTACAGCTTGATAAAAACTGCCTTCCGGTAATTTCACGATGGGTTTGCGTTTGGTTTGGAAGTCTCCTTCAGGGATGTTGTCAATCAATTGGTCGATAATGTTCAGACTTTCCAACATCTCATCCATACGATTCAGATGGCGGGCATTGCTGTCACCTTCTTCTCGGATGATTTCCTTAAATTCTACTTGATCGTAAAGTGCATAGGGATGACGTTTCCTGACGTCGTTATGCCAGCCACAAGCACGTCCCGTAGGACCGGCGCAGCCAAACGAAATGGCTTGCTCTTGTGAAAGGGTTCCTACGCCTACCATTCTATTGAGTGCAATGATATTAGTAGAGTAAATGTCTTGATATTCGTGGAATCGCTTGCGCAAGGCTTTCTCAAATTCTTTTACTTGTTTGGCAAAGTCAGGGCGGATATCATACATTACACCACCTATGGTATTGTAGTTCATAATCAGGCGTCCTCCGAAGTTGTCTTCAAATATCTTTAGCAGCATTTCGCGTTCACGAAAAGTATAGAAAAAAGCTGTTAATGCGCCAACATCCATAACGAGAGCTCCATAATATAATAGGTGGGAGGCGACACGCTGTAGTTCATCCATAATAGTACGGATATATTGTACGCGTGGTGTTATCTCTAGTCCGATAGCTTTTTCAATACACATGCAGAGTGCATGTCTATTTTGCATCGCGCTTAAGTAGTCCAAACGGTCTGTTAAAGCTAATGTTTGAGGATAAGTGAGACTTTCACTAATTTTCTCAACACCACGGTGAATATAACCCAGAACAGGATCAATTTTTGTTACAGTTTCACCATCCAGACGTGTCCGCATGTGTAGCACGCCGTGAGTGGAGGGATGTTGGGGGCCTATGTTGATTACATAATCGTCAGGAGCAAAGATAACATTTTCTTTAACTCCGACGCTTCCATCTGCATTTATAAAATATTCTTTCGTCGTGTCGGCGAGAGGTTCATTATCCATCCGCAAAGGGTTCTCTTCTTCTGGTTTGTCATCCTTTCTGAATGGAAAGCCTTGCCAGTCTTCACGAAGGAAGAGACGGCGCATGTCGGGGTGATTCAGAAAAATGATGCCGTAAAAATCATATACTTCGCGTTCATAGATGTTGGCAATTTGCCAGATGTCGCTTACAGTCTGCAGGTAGGGATGTTCCCGATCCATTGTAGACGTCTTAATCTCTGCCGTTTCGCCTGTCTTGCTTGATTCGAGCATGTAAATCACACCCAAACCTCCTTCTTCGCCCCAGTCCATACCGATCAAGTTAACCAGAAAGTCCATGTGGCGTTCCTGTTTTAGGCGCATCATCTCGTTGTGCAACTCTGAGGATGCAACAGTTCTAATATCCAGTGTCATGCCTTCTCTTCTTGATTAAAAATTTCTTTCTTCAACTGTTTAGCTTCCTCTTTGTAGGGGTCTTTTTCCTTACGGTTGACAGTGCCTAAATAGTTTTCTATTTTTACTTTGCGTTGTAATTGCATCATACCGTATAAAAAAGCTTCTGGACGCGGAGGGCATCCAGGTACATATACGTCTACGGGCAAAATCTTATCTACACCTTTCACAACGTGATAAGATTTTGTAAAAGGTCCTCCCGTGCAGGTACAACCTCCGATGGCAATTACATATTTTGGCTCTGCCATTTGGTCGTAAAGGCGTTCGAGAACTGGTGCCATTTTGTTGGTAATGGTGCCGCATACCAGAATGACGTCAGCTTGACGTGGACTTGTACGTGTTACTTCAAATCCGAAACGCGCCATGTCA
>JAQVXN010000131.1 GCA_028709135.1 Bacteroidaceae bacterium
AGAAGGTTACCGAAGATATTGAAGCAATGAAGTTTAATACTGCAATTGCGGCAATGATGTCACTGTTGAACGATATCAGTGACCATGGTTCTATTAATAAACAAGAGATGAGATCTCTGCTATTAATATTAAATCCTTTCGCACCTCATATAACAGAGGAAATGTGGGAACAGGCTAACTTTGACGGTATGTTAAATAAGCAGGAATGGCCGACTTTTGACGAAAACAAGTGCAAAGACGCACAGGTAGAAATGGTTGTCCAGATTTGCGGAAAGATCAGAGCTCGTATGATGGTTGATGCTGAGAGTTCAAAAGGGCAAATGCTGAGTACTGCTAAAAATTTACCTGAAATCCAAGCTGCAATTTCTGGTAAAAATCTTGTTAAAGAAATTGTTGTCAAAGGAAAATTGGTAAATTTGGTAGCAAAATAATTTGCTTTTTGTAAATGACTTGACAAGTTGTACAAGATTATTGTATAATAATATTTGTTATCCATCTACTTTGTAGGTAAGGATATATACTCCGGCCTGTAGGCGTGGGGAGGGAATTTGGAAATGTCAGAAATTAGAATTAAAGACAACGAGTCTTTAGACAGCGCTTTGCGTAGATTTAAACGCTCCTGCGCTCGCTCCGGCGTTCTTGCTGAAGTACGAAAGAGAGAGCATTATGAGAAGCCTTCTGTCAGACGCAAAAAAAAGTCTGAGGCAGCTCGTAAACGCAAGTTTAAATAATGAAATTGTTATAAAACGGGCAGGAATTTTTCCTGCCCGTTTTATCTTTATTGTAAAATGAATACGCTCGTTATATAATATTATTAAATAAAATTATGCGAATAAATCATATGAAATAAAGGGAGGCTTATAATGCTGTCTCTGTACCCAGATCATTATGTCCATCGTATTTGGAACTTGTCTCCGGAATGGCTGAAACTTCATAAAATTAAGGTTTTATTATTGGATGTTGATAATACACTTACCACTCATAATAATCCAGATGTGCCACAAGAAGTGAAAGACTGGCTTAACAAAGTAAAAATAGCAGGAATTCATTTATTTATTCTATCAAATAATTATTCGAAACGAGTGGCACCTTTTGCTCTAAAATTAGGAATTGGTTATATTGCAAATGCAGCGAAACCACTGTCGTTTGGTGTTCGTCGTGCAATAAAACGCCTTAACGCAAATCCTCGTTCAATGGCCATGGTGGGAGATCAGTTATTCACCGATGTTTTATGCGCAAAGAATGCTGGTGTAATATCGATTCTTGTAGAACCTATGGAAAAAGAGCCGTTTATATTTTTTAAATTTAAACGAAGCATTGAACGAAAAGTATTGCAAAATTATCATAAAGGAGAGCGTTTATGATTAAAACGCGTTTCGGTCCTGCAGGGAATGCAAAGAGCTTTTTTGCTTTAGGATATCGTAAAAATACTCAAATACCGGAATATCTTGAAAAAATGGGACTATCAGCTTATGAGTATCAATGCGGACGAGGAGTTAAAATTTCTAATGAATCTGCTAGTGCGTTTGGAACAGCAGCTTTAGAAAAAGATATTCAATTGAGCTTACATGCACCATATTATATTTCAATGTCTGGTATTGATGAAGAAAAACGCTTAAAGAGTGTTGAATATGTACTGCAGTCCGCTTGTGCGGTCCATGCTATGGGTGGTAGGCGCGTAGTGATCCATACGGGTTCTTGTGGGAAAATAAGCAGAGAACAGGCGTTAGAATTGGCTTGTGACACAATGCAAAAATGTATATCAAAATTGGATGAACATGGATTATCTCATATTCAACTTTGTCCTGAGACAATGGGAAAATTAAATCAACTCGGAACGCTTGATGAAGTGTTAGAATTATGTAAGTTGGATGATCGAATTCTTCCATGTATAGATTTTGGTCACTTAAATGCCCGAACTTATGGAGGGCTAAATAATTCGGAGGCTTTTGAAGAAATTTTTAAAAAGATGGAGAATGTTATTGGACAAGATAGAATGCGTATATTTCATTCTCATTTTAGTAAAATTGAATATACAAAACCTGGTGGAGAAAAATGTCACTTAACGTTTGCCGATACACAATTTGGACCAGAGTTTGAACCATTAGCAGAACTGATTGTCTGTAAAAATTGTACACCTACAATCATTTGTGAATCTGCAGGGATGCAAGCAGAAGATGCTGTAACAATGCAACAAATGTATCTTAAGGCAGGGGGAAAGTAGAATGAAAAAAGTACTGGTTATACATGGGCCCAATCTAAACATGGTTGGAATTCGAGAACCAGGCATCTATGGCAACATTGGAATCGATGCAATCAATGAAAAGATCATGTCACATGCACATGAATTAGAACTGGAGTGTACGATATTTCAGTCGAATTTTGAGGGTGCGATAATTGATAAACTGCAACAGTCCAGAACAGAATTTGATGGTGTTGTACTCAATGCTGGGGCTTATACTCATTACAGTATTGCCATCCGCGATGCAATTGCAGCAATCGACATTCCTGTAATAGAAGTACATCTTTCTAATGTGCATAAAAGAGAAGAATTTCGACATACCTCCGTGATTGCGCCTGTTTGTGTTGGTGGAATTTATGGATTTGGAAAAAACAGTTATCTATTGGCGCTGAATGCGCTTTCGACACTTTGAAATAAATTAGGAGATGACATACGTGGAAAACAGAATTAATATACTCCTTCAAAAACTTCCGGAAGATGTGGATGCTGTTTTAATTCATTCAGGCGTTAATCGCCAATATTTTACTGGCTTTCCTTCTTCAGCGGGAACTTTATTGGTAATTAAAAATGCAGAAGCATATTTTATTATTGATTTTCGCTATTATGAAAAGGCACAAAAAGAAGTGAATGGCTGTACGGTGTTATTGCAAGAAAAGTTGTTTGAACAAATTAATACTTTATTAAAAAAGCATAATGTCAAAAAAATAGCAATTGAAAGCGAATACATGACAGTTTCTGAATTTTCTCACCACCAGGAACGATTGCCAAATGTATCACTTGTAATGAATAAACAAGTTGATGAAATGATACGAAATATGCGAATGATAAAGTCTGCAAAAGATTTAGAATATATTCAAACTGCTCAAAAAATAACGGATGATGCGTTTCACCATATTTGCAGTTATATTCAGCCCGGTATGACTGAGAAAGATATTGCCGGTGAATTAATGGACTATACGTATCGCAACGGCTCAGAACGCCCTTCTTTTGATTTTATCGTAGTGTCTGGAGCCAATTCTTCTCTGCCTCATGGAGTTCCGACAAATAAAAAGGTGGAATTAGGGGATTTCATTACCATGGATTTTGGATGCGTGGTGAATGGATATTGCTCAGATATGACAAGAACTATAGCGGTAGGACGAGTTAATGAAAAGCAAACGCTTATTTACAATACGGTTTTAAAAGCTCAATTAGCAGCAATAAAAACAGTTAAAGCTGGCGCATTATGCAAAGATGTGGATTATTCCGCTCGTAATGTAATTAAAGAGGCAGGATACGGAAAATGCTTTGGGCATAGCACGGGGCACTCAGTCGGTTTGGAAATTCATGAAAGACCGGCATTTTCTCCTTTAGATCAAACCGTTTGTCAGCCAGGTATGGTAATTACAGTAGAGCCTGGAATTTATCTTGCGGGACAGTTCGGAGTACGGATAGAAGACATGGTTGTTGTCACAAAAAATGGATGTGAAATATTAACAAAAAGTACGAAAGACTTAATTATCGTTTAATGTTTCCCTTTTCGGACATAATTTAACAAAAGGGCTTGCAAAATCTATGTTTTTAATATAAAATTAGAGTGTTAATTTGGTTGATACAATTTTGCCTGCGGCAAAACGTAGGAAAAATGATGTATCAAAAACTTTTGGAGGTAAACTTATGATTTCAGCGGGCGATTTCAGAAATGGCGTAACTTTTGAGATGGACGGAAATGTAGTCCAGATTCTTGAGTTTCAGCATGTAAAACCTGGTAAAGGCGCTGCGTTTGTTAGAACGAAAATTAAGAATGTGATTACCGGTTCTGTTACTGATAAAACATTTAACCCTACAGACAAATATCCTACGGCTTATATTGAAAGAAAAGAAATGCTTTATTTGTATCGTGATGGCGATCTGTATTATTTTATGGATAATGAAACCTATGAAAATATTCCCATCAGTGCAGATACTTTGAGCGACAACTTTAAGTTTGTAAAAGAAAATATGAATGTAAAGGTACTTTCCTATAAAGGAAAAGTGTTTGGTGTTGAACCTCCCTTCTTCATTGAATTGGAAATTACGAAAACAGAACCTGGCTTTAAAGGTGATACAGCTACGAATGCTACAAAACCTGCCATTTTGGAAACTGGTGCAGAAATTCGTGTTCCGCTATTTATTAATGAGGGTGAACACATTCGAGTTGATACTCGAACCGGTGAGTACATGGAAAGAGCATAATTAGTTACGTTTAGGGAATAATTTTTTGCAAACCGTGTTTCTAATGTAATAAAAGCATAAAGGGAGGTAAGTTTTATGACAATTACGGAAAGAGCGGCCTATATTAAGGGACTTGCGGAAGGCCTTGGTATTGATGATTCTACAAAAGAGGGCAAGGTCATAAATGCGTTGATCCATGCATTTGATGATATGGCTTTAACAGTTTCTGACATAGAAGCAGAAGTAAATGAACTTAGCGAACAAGTAGATACAATTGACGAAGATCTAGGATCTTTGGAAGAGGACTACTATGAGTTGGAAGACGACGATGAGTGTGACTGCGATTGTGGTTATACCGATCATGATGATGAAAATGATGATGATGAATATCTAGACGAAGATATTTATGAAGTTTGTTGTCCCACTTGTGGTGACGTAGTATGTATAGATTCTGATATGCTTGAAAAGGGACAAACAACTTGCCCAAATTGTGGGGAACTGCTTGAATTTGACCTTGAAGATGAAGAAGACAGCTGCGGCTGTGGAGATGAGGATTGCGGAAAATGCAACGAGTGATTGATTCAAAATTGAATCATGACAAAACACCTCGCTAATGCGGGGTGTTTTGTCGCTTGTTAGAATTTTGACGAGTATAAGGGAAAGGGTGGTTATTTGGTAAAAAAGCGACATATTTTTATTGCATGTTTGCTTATTGCTGGAATGATAACAGTAACTGCAATTTCTCAGAGTCAAAAACCTGTAGTTGGAACATCATTTCTTATGGATACAGTTATAGAATATAAACTTTATGGTAAAAAGGCAGAAGAAGCTAAGATCGCAGTTGATCAAATGCTAGCTGATTTTGAAAGCAAGGTTTCCTGTTACATAAATGATTCGGAGATAGATCGTTTAAATCAATCCGCAGGATTAGATCCTGTATCGATTTCTAAAGATACATGGGATTTGCTTCTCCGTTGTAAGGAATATGGAGATCAATCGGGTGGCTTATTTGATATTTCAATTGCGCCACTTACTAAGGAATGGAATGTAACAGCAGATATACCAAAAATTCCATCGGAACAAGCAATAGAAGATTTACTCACATTTGTAAATTATCAAGACTTAATGCTTGATAAACAAAAGAATACTGCTTATCTACGCCGAAAAGGACAGGCTGTTGACGTTGGTGGTGTCGCCAAAGGGTTTGTATGTGATCTTGCAAGAAAAACTGCGCAAGATTATGGAATTAAATCCGGCTATATTTCGATAGGTGGAAATTTAATGGTAATTGGGAACAAACCAAATGGGCAGCCATTTAAATTTGGTGTTCGCAATCCGAGAGGTAGTGTGAATGATTATATTGGAATTATAACACTGCCAAATTCCACAATGGCAACATCCGGTGATTATGAACGCTATTTTGAAATGGATGGAGTTCGGTATCATCACATTCTTGACC
>JAQVXN010000132.1 GCA_028709135.1 Bacteroidaceae bacterium
TCCGATCTTTTTTTACTTCATAATACTGTGGTTTAGGTTTCATATTGGCAAATATGATTCCGTTCATAACGAATTGTCCATCGTTTGGAAAATCACCAAAGTCTCCACCAAAAGCCATATATTTTTGTCCCGCCTTTTTTTCATAATAGTACATGGCTTGATCAATCCAATCCCAAATGCACCCACCACAGAAATAATTAGTTGATTCGATGGCCTTCCAGTAATCGATGAGATTTCCTTCCGCATTTCCCATGGAATGGGCATATTCTGAAATATGAAAAGGATACTTAATGTCTGCCGTTCCTTTTACAGCTTCACGAACCCATCCCACAGAGGGATATTGATTGGAACCCATATCAACAATATCATTATTGCGCTCATATTGTACAGGTCTGGAATGATCAAAAGTTTTTAAAGAATCATATGCTACGACAAAATTATGTCCAGGTCCAGCCTCGTTGCCTAAGGACCAAATGACAATACATGGGTTGTTTATATTGGAATGAACCATTTCCATTACGCGGTCAACATGGGCATTTAACCATTCTACTGGATGAGAAAGAGACTCCTTACCATAATAATATTCATGTGACTCTATGTTGGCTTCGTCTTCCAAATAAATGCCATATTTGTTACAAAGATAATACCAAAATGGATCATCCGGATAATGACTGTCACGAACTTGATTAATATTAGCTCGTTTCATCATCATGACTTCCTCTTGCATTTGTTCCCGGGTAATGGCATGTCCCAAAGAGGGATTCGTTTCGTGACGATTAACGCCTTTTAGTTTAATAGTTTTTCCATTCACGTAATAATAGCGCCCTGCCAGACCAAATTCATCTTCAGAAGCCGGTGTCTCTTTAATTTCAACTTTTCGAAAACCTACAATTGTTGAAACAGTCTCTACAACCCTATTCTTTGAGTCTTTCAACTGTGCTACCAACGTATAGCGATTCGGCGCCTCTGATGACCACAAATTTGGTTTCACTACATAAATTGTTGCATGCGCTGTTGCTGCTGTAAAACCCTTTAATTCCAATAAATCAGTTTTTGCCAAAACATTTGGTATAACTGTATTTTCGTCGGAATAAAGTTTGTTGGCATAGAGAAGATAATCTACATGATATTTTTTTGCAGTCTTTTTACTCAAGTTCAGAATGTCTGCAGAGATGCACAAAGACCCATTTTCATAGTTTTTATCCAAGTCTGGTGTTACTTTTAAGTCCTTAATATATGTTTGAGGCGTGGAATAAAGTGCTACTGTACGAAAAATGCCCGGAAGGCGAAACATATCTTGTGATTCCAAAAAGGATCCATCTGAATTTCTGTAAACTTCTACAGCAACTATATTTGTACCTGTTTTTAAAAACCTTGTAATATTAAAATTGGCGGTATTACGCGAATTCTTGGAAAAACCCACATAGTGCCCGTTTATCCAAATATAGAAAAAAGAATCTACGCCATCAAACGATATAAAAACCTCTCGTCCATCCCAATTAGAAGGAATCTCAAACGTTTTCAAATAGGATCCTACCTCATTCCTATATTTATAGGTTGTCCAGGATTTGTCCGGCTCTCGCATTACTCCACCTTTCCAATCATCTACAACTACAGAGTGTTTAAAAATGACACGTTGATTAACATAAATAGGTACACCATATTTCAAGTCCCCATTTTTTTGAATGCCATAAATATTCCAGCTCATGGGAACTTTCACTTCATCCCATTTTTTAGCATCATAATCTGTCTTAAAAAAATCAGTAGGACGATGTTCTGGATCTGGAGACCAATGAAAACGCCACGTTCCATTCATGGATTTCCAATAAGCACTGTTTTCTGGTAATACTTTACGGGCGTTTTCTACATTCTCAAAAGGAAAAAACCAAGCATGCGGTTGTTCTTTATTATAAGCTATTTTTTGAGGATTATTCCATTCGTCTCCAACGGGTGCTGCCAACGAACCATATTCATAGCCTTGTAAAGGTACATTCAAACAAAATAAGGATAGGCTGCAAATAGTAGCTATAAAAAACAATACTAATTTCTTCATAGAAGTTTCTAGACTAATGACTTTAAAATTTGCGAAATAAAAGGATTGATGTTTCGTTTGTTGGGTAAAATTACATTAAAATATTTGATAAACAGTAGGATAAAGAAAAGCATTCTACTATTTATTCAAAAAAATCCGGAAGATTTTCCTTTAACAAAGAAAACTTCCGGATACGAGTCTTTTCATTTATTTTTATGACGATTAGCACGGCGCTCACGAATCATTGCTTTCTTCTTTGCAGATCCAGATCCGTGTAGCCCCGTAATATAGCCTTTCTTTTTGGCTTTTGTCTTTATTTTTTTGCCTTTATTGGGGCTGTCTGGTGAAGTTTTTTTAAACACCAGACCACCTTCAATAACATTTCCTATCTCTTTCGAATCTGTCATCGAAAATTAATTAATGGTGAAATAAGCGAACGCCGACAAACGACATGGCAATACCATATTTGTTGCACGTTTCTATTACATTGTCATCACGAACGCTTCCTCCTGCTTGAGCAATATATTCTACACCGCTTTTATGAGCGCGTTCTATATTGTCTCCAAATGGGAAGAAAGCATCAGAACCAAGACTAACATTTGTATTTTCAGCGATCCAAGCCTTTTTCTCTTCTAACGTCAAGACTTCCGGTTTGGTTTTAAAAAATTGTTGCCAAATCCCGTCTGCCAAAACATCATCATGGTCCTCAGAAATATATACGTCAATGGTATTGTCTCGATCAGCACGATGAATTTTTTCAATCCAAGGCAAATTCAATACTTTGGGATGTTGCCGCAGCCACCAAATATCTGCTTTATTACCAGCCAAACGCGTACAATGAATACGACTTTGTTGTCCGGCGCCGATGCCGATAGCCTGTCCATCCTTAACGTAGCATACAGAGTTGCTCTGCGTATACTTCAGCGTAATTAATGCTATTTTTAAATCACGTTTTGCTTCTTCCGAGAAGTTCTTGTTATCTGTGGGAATATTCTCAAAAAGGCTGTCTGAACTTAAATCTACTTCATTACGTAATTGTTCGAACGTAACACCAAAAACTTGTTTTCTTTCAATAGGTTCAGGCTGATAGTTTACATCAATTTGAATAATGTTATAAGTTCCCTTTCGTTTTGCTTTTAAAATTTCTAAAGCCTCCGGAGTATAACCAGGAGCAATAACACCGTCAGAAACTTCACGTTTAATGAGGGTTGCCGTGGCAGCATCGCAAGTATCGCTCAATGCGATAAAATCACCATACGATGACATTCTGTCAGCTCCACGGGCACGTGCGTAAGCGCAAGCAATCGGAGAAAGAGGAATCTGAACATCATCAACAAAGTATATCTTTTTCAGTACCTCACTCAGGGGTAAACCGATAGCTGCACCTGCAGGAGATACGTGCTTAAACGAAGCTGCAGCGGGCATTTGGGTTGCGTGTTTCAACTCTTTCACCAATTGCCAACTATTTAATGCATCCATAAAGTTTATATAACCAGGACGCCCGTTTAGTACGATAACAGGAAGTTCGCCTTCAGTCATGAAAATCCTGGCAGGCTTTTGATTTGGATTACATCCATACTTTAATGAGAGTTCTTTCATATACAGTTTTATTTTATACTGCAAATTTACGATTTATCTTTCAAGTAGTTGTAGCATTTTAATGGGAAAACATTCATCAGACAAAATAATTTGAGCGTGTATTGTTTCCATTTACCTATATTTTACTTTAAATGGTTCATTGATTGCTCTCGCGAATTCGATTGTCAAAATACTTGTTCCAAAAATTCACATTCACATAATAAACAATTTTACCGTCTTTGCTCTGGTTTTTAAAGAGGCCCATATAGAAAGCATTGTCACTATCAACATAGGAACACATTTTTATGGCATTTGCAGGCTTACGTATTATTTGTAATTGTTCATATTGGATTCTAAACAAACTCAGTTGTGCTTCATAGCAACTATCTGCTTGCGTTTTTGAAGTAAATTCATTAGAACCAATCAATTTATAAAAAGCTCCGTCGACAGGAGAAAACATCATACAAACAGTTGAATAATTAGTCGAGTTAATCGTTGCATTTTTTAAATAATAATTTCCAGATTTGCCTATATCGGGCATCTTCCCTGCTTTTGTCAGGACCTCCTTTACTTGAGCATCAGTCATTCCAAAAGTACATTCCCAAAATGTTGACTGAATTTTTTGCGCTTTCATTGAAATACAAGAAATCAGGCAAACAGTCGTAAACAATAAGAATAAACGTGTTTTCATTATGTAGAAATTTTTATGAATAATCGAAGCTGGTTAATAGAGCCTCTAAATTACCAATAAAATGTCTAAAAACAAAATATTTTATTGTCTTTTTCTTATTTGATATTATTTTTATCGCTAAGAACAAAGAAAAAAGGAGATATACAAAATTGTACATCTCCTATAATATGCTAATAATAAATTTTTATTTAAAGAACTTTTTCACGTCCTCATTTAAAACCATTTGTTCATCGAAAACATATGCTCCCGTTTTGGGGCTCTTTACCATTTTGATGACTTTAGAATAAGCACGACCTTCTGTCTTACCCGCTTGAAGGGTTGCAACTACTTTTTTTGCCATATCTTATAATTATTTGATTTCTTTGTGGATTGTCATTTTCTTCAGAATTGGATTATACTTTTTCATTTCCAATCTGTCTGGAGTATTTTTACGATTCTTAGTGGTAATGTAACGAGAAGTTCCAGGCAGACCACTGTCTTTCATTTCTGTGCATTCCAAAATTACTTGAACTCTATTTCCTTTTGCCTTCTTTGCCATAATTTTAAGTATTAAGCGAGTACTTTAATGTTTTTCCAATCGCAATAGCCTTTAGCAACTGCATTCTTTAATGCTGCATCAAGACCTACTTTGTTAATCATGCGCAATCCGGCTGCACTGATGCTCAAACTAATCCAGCAGTCCTGCTCAACATAATAAAATTTTTTCTTAAATAAATTGAGGTCGAAGCTGCGCTTTGTCCGGCGTTTTGACTTGGAGACATTATTTCCAATCATAGCTTTCTTACCCGTGATTTGACAGATTTTTGACATCTTAATATTTTATTTTTTTTGTTATTCTGAAAACTGGTTACTATTTCGATCTGCAAAATTACTATTTATTATTTATTCTGCCAATAAAACCAGCCACAAAAAAATTATTTTTTTTCTAATTCCTCTGTCAGGAAATCTATTAGCATGCTTATTGCGGTCTCCGTGGCTATTGTAGTATTTTCATCACGTCCCAAATCATTAAAGACTTTTTGGGTTTTTATATGATCTTTTGAGCCAATGGCAATCCAGATTGTTCCTATGGGGCTTTCTTCCGAACCGCCACCGGGGCCTGCAAATCCGGTGATGGCAATGCTGTAATCACTTCCGAACATTTCGTTTGCTCCTATTACCATCTGTCGCGCCACGTCCTCGCACACCGCAGTCTTTTCGGCTATAATTTCTTTACTGACGCCCAAAAACTTTTCTTTCATTTCATCGGCGTAACAAACCAGACCGCCCTTAAAATATACGGAACTACCGGCAGGAATCGTAAGTATTGTAGCTATACGTCCTGCACTGCAACTCTCTGCTGTAGAGAGGGTCTTGCCGGAACTCCACATGAGTTGACTGATTTCCTTACTGGCAACTTTTAAATTTAATTCCATATCTTATGATTGTTTATAATTTTCATAATAAATGTTTCCTTAAATCGTTACACGCGAATACGCAGGTGCATCCAATTTACAGAATACGCCATCCTGATATTTGAAATATGCGGCCATTGCTATCATTGCAGCATTATCAGTGGTATAAGAAAATG
>JAQVXN010000133.1 GCA_028709135.1 Bacteroidaceae bacterium
AAGTTGAGAGTATCTGTATTCTATTTCCCCCACATTCACGGGGTCACTCGTAGCCTTAAATTTAACAAGCCACTCTCGACCATCTATCTTCGCAAATACTTTGGGTCGTGCTCCGCCGGATGAGCCTCCGTATTTATAGAGCAAGTCAACAGCACCTGTACTCTCTTTACTTTCAAGTACCTTTTCAGCCTCTTTCGCTAAACGGTCAAAGTCAAGAAACTCATTATCCGCAGCGACACTTTTATCCGGACGATACTCCAATGCGCCACGTCCCGTAGCACCGATAAGCGACAGGCGTTCTAAAATATTCAATTTGTATGGATCAATTCCTTTCTCCTGCAAATAGCGATCAAGTATTAGATTGCCCCAACCATCCGGCAAACTATCATCGAACACGCCAAAATTCCCTGCAAACGGTTCTCGTTTCGCCAGCATCAGCCCTGATTGTAAAGGCAGATAGTACGGAGATATTGAAAAACCGTTTCGTATCCATTCCACATCGTATTCAAAACCACATAATCCTTCAGGTGTAAGAGCCATTCGTCCTACACGATTATCAGATATAAAGACCTCGATTATTGAAAGGCTATTCATTTTTATGTCCCCGTTTTCTTTGTTTTACTTGCCCGATATTTACTATATCATCAATACTTTGATAGGTCTTGCTGCCGAAAAACGTTTCAAACTCATCCGTCATATCCAAAGCAAAAGCAAGCATAACCAATGAACGCAAAGAGATTTCGCCCGATGATTCAAAACGCCGGTATGACGGTAATGAGACACCCGCCTTTGCCGCAAGTATCTTTTGTGTCCATCCTTTTTCCAATCGTCTCTGTTTGACGCGCTGGGCAACGCCCGACATTAATGAGTCCGGCGTTCTATTTATAAATGATAATATATTATTATTTATATCTGTTTCCATATATGTAGCGCTATTATTTGAGCACTTACAAAGTTAATCAAATATTTGCAATTATCAAACCAAAACACCGTACAAATTTTCTACAATAGGTGCAACTTTTATACGTCTATCATTTATCTTTTTAATTCCGCCAACATAATCTTCTTGCTTCACAGGGTTTTACGGTTAGTTGTCCGAGCGTCTGAAACACGTAGCCCGATTCACTCGCCGGCAGTCATCTGTTTCGGCAGATACAGCCCACGATAGATTTAAAAACATTAAAAACGGAAAGATCCTTTCAGAACTCAAAGCAGTGCGTCTACCAGGTATGGCACAGATATTGCAAAATCTTATGAAGGGCATAAGACGGCATCAATCTCGTTTGCTGACAAAGTTTAATTTATACTATCCACTTTTTTTGTATTTTTGCATTTATAGAAATACTTATTTTTCAATCCAAAATGAACAATACCTCGCATCCCATAAAAAACCAGCAGCTTGCTCCTTATATCAGGAACTATTTTACATTGGATTTTAGCTCTTTGCCGCAAGAAAGCATTGAGCTGAAAGTGCCTCCAATGGGTTTCCCCGTGCTACAATTTCATTTTGGCGAGAATGTAAATTTTTACCGTCATAAACACTTTACCAACCAATCTCTCTTTATTGGACAATGTACTCGGCACGTCATATTATATCCGTCTCGTGGAATGAAACTCTTGGGTGTAAACTTTAAGCCTTATGGATTATACAATTTATTTGGCATTTCTCCCCATGGGTTGACAAACAGTGGCGTAGAGAGTAGTTCCTTTATGGGGAAAGAAAATATAAAGCGAATTTCTCAAACGTTAAAAAAGGATGGGATAGAAAAAGGCATTTCAGAAATAGAAACCCTTTTGCTTGCCAACCAAAATAAGTGCGTAAAACTGCAACCTTATTTTGACGAACTGGTGGATAAAATGGAAGTCGAAAACGGATTAATCAATTATACAGGCCTGTTGGACAAGAACGTTTCCGTTCGTACTTTTCAACGTTATTTCAGGGAAGTTATCGGTATCTCTCCTAAAATGTTTTGCCAAGTATTACGCCATAAATACATTATGGAATTACTTTACAAAAACGCTGAAATGAAGTGGAGCGACATGCAACTCAACGGTTTTTACTATGATTTTGCTCATTTCACCAAAGATTTTACACAGTTTTCCGGCTTAACACCAAGAAAATATCTGCCGTTGAAAAATAGTTTTGCGGCAACACTGCTATAATCCTTGATAAGGGTTACAACAATAGTTACAGGTGTATTTTGTCGCCTTTTTACATATCTGCTTTTTATACACAAATTTACTTTGTGGAAAAATAGTGTATTTGTATGAAAGCGATAAAATTAATTCTTGCCTGTATTTTCTGTTTGGCTTTTACAGTAAATACAAATGCGCAATTTCTTGAAAAAATAGCAAAAAAAGCCCAGAAAAAGGTAGAGCGTGAATCCGAAAAGCGAACCGAACGCCGCGTAAACAAAGGTATTGACAATGTATTCGACAAAGCTGAAGAAGGCATTGACAATACGGTAAAAAACATGGAGAAAAACAAAAGACAAAATCCAACCCGAAAGGAGCATCCCCTAAAGTTGCCAATAACGAATCAAGCAGCAACCCACCGCAATCTGTTCTCACGTGGGCAAAGTACGACTTTGTGCCCGGCGCCGAAATCATTTTTGAAGATGATCTACAACGCGAACAAAACGGCGAATTCCCCAGTAAATGGGACTTGGTATCCGGGACTATAGAAAATGCTAATTTTGACGGCGAAAATGTGATTTATTTTCGTGAAACAGGAAATTTTGCAAACGGCATAGTCCCTCTACTCAAAAATCCGTCTGCAGATTACCTGCCCGAAGCATTTACCGTTGAGTTTGATGCCTATTTTAAAAAGGGAAAATACAGCAACTATTATGTCTTTTTTTACGATGCAAAAAACAAATCCCAGAAAAGAATCAAAGATGGTTTCATAAGCTTGTATGTGAACAGTGCAAAATATGCATATACAGGAACAGAAAAGCGTTTGGAGAACACGAAATTTGCCAATAAAAACATGGAGAGTTCATGTTGGAGGCACATTGCCATTTCATTCAACCAACGAGCAATGAAAGTTTATTTGGACGATACTCGTTTACTGAATATTCCAAATATTACCGATAATCTCACCGGGATAACCCTCTCGGTCAATCACGCTAATCAAGACAACAGTCAATTTATCAAAAACATCCGCATCGCTAAAGGCGCCGTTCCGTTGTACGACAAGGTGCTTACTGACGGTAAGTTTGTTACGACTGGCATTAAATTCGATGTAAACAAAGCCACTCTTAAACCCGAAAGTATGGGAACGATAAACTATGTGGTAAAAATGATGCAAGATAACCCTGACTGGCGTTTCAGCGTAGAAGGGCACACCGATAGTGATGGAAACGATGCTACGAATCAAACCCTTTCGGAAAAACGGACAGAAGCGGTTTGTGCTGAATTGGTAAAACTCGGCATTGCAGCCGACAGACTCACAGCGAAAGGCTGGGGCGAAAGCAAACCGATGACTGCCAACGATACACCTGAAGGCAAAGCACAAAACAGGCGTGTAGAATTCATTAAAATGTAATAAGACGTTTATCAAATAAATACCATAGTAGTTATGAACACAAAACATTTCTTCCGAAGTTGGATTTAAGGCTATTGAAATACTTGGTAAGTGGGGGGAATACACAGAAAAACATTTTGATATGAAAAAAAGAATTGACCGAAGATGAAATACAAGCGCTTGATGCTATAATGAAACGTTTTGAAGAACGTATGAAACAAATAGAAGCAAAACATGCCGATGTTTTTAAAGAAAGTTTAAAAGAATAATTATATAACTATATGACAATAAGATATTTTCTCTTAATTGTAGGGATTGTTTTTATCAACATGACTATAAAAGCTCAATCCTCTTATAACTACCAAAAGCGGTTTCAGGTAAAATCGGGACACGTAGAATATAAATTATCGGGAATGGTAGTCGGCACCAAATCGCTTTGGTGGGACGATTTCGGTAAAAAATACAGCGAAGAAACCAATAGCAACGAGATGGTAAAAACATTGAAAGGTACAGAAAATGTAAAGAATCACTCGCTCTCTATCTTCAATGGCGAATATTATTATAATGTCAATAATCGAAGATGTGAGCACCGATGTGAGTGGTAACGAAAACTTCAACGAAGAAATGGAAGAAGAGCATGGATTACTATTTCCATCAGGTATTTCGTTTGAAAAGTTCAGAGACGAAAGTGAGCGTGTACGCCGTAAGTTAGGCTATACGTTTGCAATGCACGATGCTTCGGGCGGTGAATATTCAGCTATGTGGATGAAAGACAAAAAAAATACAGCTTGGATAACGGCTAATTCGTTGCAAAACTTTGCCAACTGGCGTGAAGACTTTGCTGATGACGGGATCGAGTATTTTACGCATAACGGCCATCGTATGGCGTTCCGTCACGACAATATGTACGATGAAGAAAACGCAACTTCCACACCCGTGAGTATGTTGCTGGTAGAACTCAAATCGAAAGATGCTTTTATCCGAATTACCGCCTCATCTCAAAAAACAAAAGAACAATTAATCGAATTTTTTAACCAGTTTAAGTTTTAAGACAATGAAAACGATAGAAACATTATTATTTGTCGGAATTATAACGTTATTGGCAACCGCTTGCAATAATAAACAAAAACAGCAAGAACAAGGCATTAAAGCGCCCACGCAACAAGAAATAGAAGATTTTTCGGAAGACGCTGAAAAAGTCATCAATATGTTGCATCCAAAATCAGCCTCGTTGGTTTTTACACTCGACGGAAACATTTATCAACTTAATACAAAAAGCGTAGAAGTTTCTATTATTCCCTTTGCCATGTATAAACCTGCCAACAAAGAAGAAGGCGAGACGGAAGAGAGTAGTTTAATTTGGTTGAATGGAACGGACACTACAAACGGCGTTAATATTAGTTTCTCGGTTTCTTTGAAAGAGAAGCTTGCCAATGGAAATTTTACAGCGAACAAAGGAGAAGTAATTATTTCAAAAAAAGGCAAGGAACAATACTACAGTGTGAAAAAAATAAATTTAAACATCAGCAACTTATCCCAAAAACGCTTTCATGAAGAACTATCAGGTTACTCCTTGGATATGTCATTCAGTGGAACCATTGCTGAATTTGGTGCAAAAGGGAATGCTCATGAAATCAAGAATGGAAAATATAGTCTAAAATATTGACCTACTCGATGAGTTTTATAGGCAGACTTGTATTTTTATAAGAGAAGTTAAATGGCTGTAAATAGTAACCCAAAAGTAATCCATCCTGATAATTGAAAAGGATACCACTTAATTGGTAAAATCATAGTTTATGATGGATTATTGTTTGGCCAAACGACATTGATAGATGATTGTCTGGCTAAGAATGCGAGTAAGCGTGTCACTGGTCTTAAAAAGCGATGCATGCTAAAAAAGAACATCCATAATCTTCTTGCTTCACAGGGTTTTACGGTTTGTTGTCCGAGTGTCTGAAACGCGTAGCCCGATTCACCCGCCGGCAGTCATCTGTTTCGGCAGATACAGCCCACGAGGTGGTCGTTAACGAATCCCGAGGCCTGCAGATGGGCATAGCAGATCGTTGTTCCGAAGAACTTGAATCCGCGCTTTTTCATGTCCTTGCTCATCGCATCGGACTCGGGTGACGACGCCTTGACCTCACTCAACGTTCGGACGTCGTTGATGATCGGTTTTCTGTCGGGAAGGAACGACAGCGTGTGGTTGTAAAAGCTGCCGAACTCCTCTTGTATGGCGAGAAACATCCTTGCATTGGTGATTGTCGCTTTGATCTTCAGACGGTTTTTTACGATGCCGTCGAAATGCATCAGCCGCTCGACATCGTCGTCGGTCATCTGC
>JAQVXN010000134.1 GCA_028709135.1 Bacteroidaceae bacterium
TATACACAACATAAATATTCATAATTACCCCTTGAAAAGATCAAAGTTGCATAGAAAAAAACGGAATTACGCTCTACGCAAAAATACAACAAAGAAATTTTAAAATACAACAAGATTCGTCAGAAATATGTCGCTATTCGTTACGCACAAAACAACATTCGTTTTTTACAATTCTTATTTCGCTAAAAATCAGATAATTTCATGCTCAAATAATCTTCAAATTAAGCTAGGAATAAAGGAATCTGGAATTATTGCATTTCCATTCATTATTTTACATGCAACACAAAGAACAAGATAAACTCTTCTTTTTATTTTGATGGTCATAAAAAGCACTTAAAAAAATCATTTTTATAGGTCGTTTATTTTGATAAAACGCTATAAAGCATTTAGAATTTCAATAAAATATAAGGGTCAATTAAAAAATAATGATTACTAGAACTTGAGTCATATCAAATGAAATTATAAAAGTTTCGTTTCTTATTTTGTACTTCTCTTAAATTGGAGTAACTTTGCAGTCAAACTATCAGAGTTTATGCAACAGAAGATAATTATTTTGGATTTTGGTTCACAAACCACCCAATTGATAGGGCGTCGCGTTCGTGAATTAAATACTTTCTGCGAAATTCTTCCTTACAATAAATTTCCTCGGGAAGATAAAAACGTGATTGGCGTAATTTTAAGTGGTAGTCCGATGAGTGTCTACGATAAAGAAGCGTTTAAAATCAAAGTGAGTGAACTGCGTGGAAAGTATCCCATTCTGGGCATTTGCTACGGAGCACAATTAATCAGTTACGAAGGAGGAGGGCGCGTGGAACCATGTGGTAAACGCGAATATGGCAGAGCCAGACTAGAGTATGTAGACAAACAATGTCCTTTATTTAAAGGTTTTGAAGATGGCAGCCAAGTCTGGATGAGTCATGGTGACACTATTACTGCACTGCCCAAAGGTTTCAAATGTACGGCTTCTACGGACGATGTAAAATATGCCGGCTTTCAATGTGAAGACGAAGAAATATATGGCGTTCAATTTCATCCAGAAGTGTTTCACACCACGCAGGGTACCGAATTGCTACGGAACTTTGTCGTAAACATTTGCGGTAGTCGACAGGACTGGAGTGCTGCCGCCTTTGTTGAAACAACAGTAAAAGAGCTGCGTGAACAGTTAGGCGAGGATCGCGTAATTTTAGGCTTAAGCGGAGGCGTAGATTCTTCGGTGTGTGCTGCTTTACTCCATCGTGCCATCGGTCAACGTTTGACCTGCATTTTTGTGGATCACGGTATGCTGCGAAAGAACGAATTTGCTGACGTGATGAAGGAATATGAAGGACTTGGACTGAATGTAATTGGTGTAAATGCCAGCAAAAAATTCTTTAGAGAACTTGCCGGCATTACGGAGCCCGAACGTAAACGTAAAATCATCGGTGCCGGTTTTATCGACGTTTTTGATGCCGAAGCACAGAAAATTACCGATGCAAAATGGTTAGCACAAGGTACCATATATCCCGATCGCATTGAAAGTCTGAATATCACTGGTCGCACCATTAAAAGCCATCACAACGTGGGTGGACTGCCTGAGAAGATGAATCTCAAACTGTGCGAACCATTAAAATGGTTGTTTAAAGATGAAGTTCGCAGAGTAGGGCACCAATTACAAATGCCTGAAAAATTAATTAATCGTCACCCGTTTCCAGGACCAGGATTGGCCGTCAGAATATTGGGTGACATCACACCGGAAAAAGTACACGTATTGCAGGAAGCTGATGATATTTTTATTAAAGGACTGCATAAGTGGAATCTATATGATAAAGTTTGGCAAGCTGGCGTGATTTTACTGCCCGTGAAAAGTGTTGGAGTAATGGGAGACGAACGCACTTATGAACGTGCCGTAGCTTTACGCGCAGTGACAAGTACAGATGCTATGACAGCAGATTGGGCCCGTCTGCCCTATGACTTTATGGCTGAAGTGAGTAATGAAATTATTAATAATGTACAGGGCGTTAACCGCGTCTGTTACGATATTTCGTCAAAACCACCTTCAACTATTGAATGGGAATAATTAATTAAGGTATTGCGAAATGTATTACGTTGAAAAGCGAATAGAAGTAGCAATGGCTCACAGCCTGAACTTGAGCTATGCCAGCAAATGTACGAACATCCACGGACACAATGCCATTATTGTGGTATATTGCAAAGCAAAGGAACTGAATGCTGACGGAATGGTAGCGGATTTCACACAAATCAAAAAAATCATCAAAGATCTGCTGGACCACAAATATGTGAACAATTTTGTAGAATTCAATCCGACAGCAGAAAACTTGGCACGATGGATTTGTGAACACGTACCGCATTGTTACAAGGTCAGTTTTCAAGAATCCGAAAACAATAAAGCGGTGTATTGTCTTGACGATGATTAAAAAGCCTGTCAACGAAATTTTTTATAGCTTGCAGGGTGAAGGTTTTTATGCCGGACGCTCTGCAATTTTTATCCGTTTCTCAGGATGCAATCTAAACTGTCCTTTCTGTGATACAGATCACAGAAAATTCACACTCATGACAAATAATGAAATTCAGCATGCAATCAGCAATTATCCCTCTGATTTCGTAGTTCTAACGGGAGGAGAACCAGCCCTGTATGTTGACATCGATTTTGTGGAAATGCTCCATAAAATCGGGAAGTACGTGACAATTGAAACGAACGGGACTCGCACTTTACCTGAGAACATAGATTGGATCACCTTATCACCTAAAAACGACTTCTGTGAAAACGCGCAAGTCGTCATACGGAAAGCTGACGAACTGAAAATGATTTTTCTTGGTCAAGATCTTAAAAGATATCTAGAAGAACCACTCGCAACGTATCATTTTTTACAGCCATGTGACATGGGAGATCAAGCAAAAAACAAAAAAAATCTTCAGGACTGTATAAATTATTGTATGAAACATCCGGAATGGAGACTCTCTCTGCAACTCCATAAGTTAATCGGTTTTCAATAAAAACAATTACAATGTCAACATCTTTACGTTTGCTTTTTTCATGGCTTTTAGCTGTTTTGCCTCTTGCTTCACAGGCAGCTTTTAATGATTGGTTTGAGGATCGCACCCTTCGTATGGATTATATCTTTTCTGGAGACAGTATAGAACAAAAAATCAGTGTAGACGAGATGTTCAGCTTGCCCTATTGGGCGGGACGTCGCAATCATTTGGACAGTTTATTGTTAGCTGGAAACGGACAAATTTTGATGCATGACGCTGCAAGTGGCAAATTAATTTATTGTCAATCCTTTTCCAGCCTTTTTCAAGAATGGCAGCATACGGCGGAAGCGCAACACAGTTATAAATCTTTTGAAAACTGTTTTCTGTTACCTTTTCCGAAACAACGAGTACAGATTACCGTTCGTTTAGCAGACAGTTATCAACATACCACTGCCGCACTAACCATTCCTGTAGACCCCAAAGATATTCAAATCAGAAAATTGGACAAAGTCCACGCCTTACCACATAAAAAACTTTTAGACAACGGCAATACAAAAGACTGTATTGACATTGCAGTTTTGGCAGAAGGTTATCGTAAAGATCAAATGGATTCTTTCTATTGTGATGTAAAAAAAATGGAAAAAGAACTATTTGACCACGAACCATTTAAAACGTATAAAAATCGTTTTAATATTATTGCCGTAGCCTCTCCGTCTCAGGATACAGGCGTAAGTATACCGCACAATGAAGATTGGAAACAAACAGCTATTGGAGCTCAGTTTGACACATTTTACAGTGACCGTTACCTGACCACACTTCACTTAAAACGGATGCAAGATTTATTGACAGGTATTCCTTATGAATATATCATTATTCTCGTAAATTCGGATATTTATGGAGGTGGCGGAATCTACAATTTATATATGCTTTCCACGATTCATAATAAACAGTCCCTTCCTGTTTGCGTTCATGAATTCGGACACAGCTTTGCTGGACTAGCCGATGAATACGGCTATAGTGATGATGCCCAACCTTATTATCATCCGAATGTGGAACCCTGGGAAAAAAATATAACGACACTTGCCAATTTCAAACAGAAATGGGCAGACATGTTAAAACCTGGAACACCAATACCTACGCCGGAAAACAAAAAAGTGAAAACAGACTACCAACATGTAGGAGTATTTGAAGGAGCAGGGTATTTATCAAAAGGAGTATACCGTCCAGCTCAAGACTGCCGCATGAGGGTAAACAATGTACCTGCATTTTGCCCGGTTTGCCAGCGCGCAATTCGTGATGTAATCCTGTTTTATACAGAATAAAAGATTTGTTCTACTCATTTGCGAACAAGACGAATCTTTATCCGACAAAAATCCTCTTAATATAGAATCAAGAGAAATAAAGAATCCCTATTTTTATAAGCCACTTGGTTTCGCGTAACTTTTTAAAGAATTACGCAGCATCTCTAAAAAACAGACTCAAAAAAAAGCTTTTTTATTTCGTTCTTCTCTGCTTTTGCAGTAACTTTGCAGTCAAAACCGCAATAATGGAGCAGTTAAAGCATGAATGTGGTGTAGCGATGGTTCGTCTGCTCAAACCTTTAGAATATTATAAAGAGAAATACGGTACATGGTCTAAAGGTTTGGATGAACTCTATTTGCTGATGGAAAAACAGCATAATCGCGGTCAGGAAGGAGCAGGCGTAGCCTGTGTCAAAATGACTTCTTCACCAGGAGAAGAATACATGTTTAGAGAAAGGGCACTCGGCGCTAGTGCCATTCAAGAAATTTTTTCCAAAATTCATCACACGATCAATGAAATTCCCATTACGCAACGTAATGATTTGGATTATGTTAAAGAGCGTATACCTTATGCCGGTGAAATTTATATGGGGCATTTACGCTATTCAACAACAGGACGTAGCGGCATTTCAAATGTACATCCCTTTTTAAGGCGAAACAACTGGAGAGCAAAAAATCTGTGTCTCTGTGGAAATTTCAATATGACCAACGTAGATGAAATTTTCAATCAAATTGTCGACTGCGGACAACATCCGCGTGAATATGCAGACACTTTTATTCTCTTGGAACAATTGGGACACCGCCTTGATCGCGAAAGCGAACGTTTGTTTCAAGAAGCTACGGAAAAAGGTTTGGAAGGACAAAAAATTACGCGCTATATTGAGGAAAATCTGGATATGGCGAACGTATTGCGCAGTTCCTGTGAAATTTGGGATGGCGGATACGTAATTTGTGGTATGACAGGAAGTGGTGAAATGTTTACCATGCGCGATCCATGGGGTATCCGTCCTGCTTTCTGGTACAAAGACGAAGAGCAAATTGTCATTGCTTCTGAACGCCCAGTGATCCAAACGACTTTGTTTGTCGAATCTCAACAGGTAAATGAATTAAAACCTGGACAAGCTCTAATTGTAGACTTAAAAGGCAAAATGCGTCTGGTACAAATTTTGGAACCCAAAAAATTAAGTGCCTGCTCATTTGAACGAATTTATTTTAGCCGTGGTAGTGATATAGACATTTACAAAGAACGTAAAGCCTTGGGACGTCAGTTATTGCATCCAATACTTAAAGCTATTAATGGAGATATTAAGCATACCGTTTTTTCTTTCATCCCCAATACCGCAGAAGTAGCTTTTTACGGAATGATAGAAGGATTTAACGAATATCTGAACAAACAAAAGAAAGAACGCATTTTGAATCTAGGCCACCAACCAGATGAAAGTGAACTTAACAACATTCTTTCAGAAAAAGTACGTATCGAAAAAGTTGCATGGAAAGATATTAAAATGCGTACCTTCATAGCGGAAGGAAACAGTCGGAATGATTTGGCTGCACATGTGTATGATGTAACTTATGGCAGTTTGGAAGC
>JAQVXN010000135.1 GCA_028709135.1 Bacteroidaceae bacterium
AACAGACTAATAAGTGCTGAAAAATATTTTAAGGTTTTCTGTTTTGTCATAGCTTACGCTGGGGTTTACAATAAGGATGCTGTCAATCGCTGTTGGAAAGTTGGGAGTGGGATTGCGGTGTGTGCAGGAAACGGATTTTATCTGGTGGAAAAAGGCGGTACTGCAGTCGAGAGACACAAAATGGGGTTCATTTGTATGACCAATGAATACCGAATCGGTAACGCTGCCGTAATTAGTGATGAAGCGAAATAACAACGTGTCGACAGTTTGGGCATAGCCCATAGGCAGATTGATGGTGTTGAATTTGATATACCGGTTCAGAATGGTAGTGTCGCGCCTGCCTACGGCAATAACGCTGAGTGTATCGTTTACATTTGTGAGTGCGCCTGTTTTGGAATAATAGAAATTGGCCTTTAAACTGACCGTATTATTGAGAGGGCAGTCCGTACTGCTACAAGAAGACAGTAAAACTGTCACTAGCAGTATAAAGAGCAGGAACGGGTGTAGTTGATTAAATTTCATCTTCAACCTGATAATTGTTGCGGTTCGGGGCATCGCGGCTAATGAGTTCGCCGACAAATCCGGTCATAAAGAGTTGTGTTCCCAAAATCATCATCGTGAGCGCAATGTAGAAGTAGGGGGACGACGTGACTAAGGGAGCGTGGAGACCGTGTGTGATTGCCATGAGTTTTGTTGCTCCTACGATTATAATCGCTACAAAACCAATAAAAAACATTACGGAACCGAGAAACCCGAAAACGTGCATGGGTTTTAATCCGAATTGCGTGAGGAACCACAAACTGAGCAAATCCAGATAGCCGTTGAAGAAACGGTTGAGGCCTCCAAATTTGGTGTGCCCATATTTGCGAGCTTGATGATGCACTACTTTTTCTCCTATTCTGCTGAAACCGGCGGTCTTCGCTAAATAAGGAATATAACGGTGCATTTCGCCATAAACTTCAATGTTTTTTACAACTTGCAGGCGATAGGCTTTCATCCCGCAGTTGAAGTCGTGCAGGTTGTGGATGCCGCTTACCTTGCGTGCCGTGGCATTAAAAAGTTTTGTAGGCAGCGTTTTTGATAATGGATCGTAACGTTTCTTTTTGTAACCAGAGACGAGGTCATACCCTTCTTCTGTTATCATGCGGTAGAAGTCCGGAATTTCATCAGGAGAATCCTGCAAGTCGGCGTCCATGGTTATTACAACGTTGCCTTGCGCTTTTTTGAAACCTTGATAGAGAGCTGCCGATTTTCCATAGTTGCGGCGGAATTTCACTCCTCGCACAGTGGAATTCTGATTACTCATTTCCTGAATTTTCTTCCACGATCCATCTGTGCTGCCGTCGTTGATAAAAATAACTTCATAAGTGAAGCTATTGGCTGTCATAACGTGCTTAATCCATTCAAAGAGTTCTGAAATGCTCTCTTCTTCATTATATAAAGGAATGACAACTGAAATATCCATAGTTGATTTATTTTTTTAGCAACGAATTGATTCTGGTTTGAGAAATGAGAGCTGTCGGAAACGACAACACAACGGCGAAAATTAAGTTTGCATCTACAATATTGGCTGTAATCATGATAGGAGAAATGCTGCGTAGAAATTCTTCCAGACTCTTGTAGCCCGTAGCAGCCAGCATGTTTTGCATTTGTATTTTGACATCTGGAGAGTCCATGAATTCACGCATTTCGGGACGCTGCATGTATGCAATATTGGCCTCGATAAAGGCGCCGTTGTCAAACAAAGAGAAATAAATGTATGTGATGCCCGCCAATAGAATGGTGGCGTAAAAATACATGAGAAAACTGAAAAGATAAGCTCTGCCATAGTATACGGGTCCGTCTGTGCGCACTTGGTTTTCAAAATGGCGCGCTAAAGCGATGCCCATAATGGGGGCACTGAGTATAATAAGAAGAGAGAAACTACTGAGAACCGGTACTTTGAATCCGGCAATGAGACAAAATAATCCGATGCACCAATAAAGGCCGAAAATCCCGCCTAATTGCATGGCATAGGCATTTGTCTGTTTAAAGATGTTTGTAGTCAGAATCACCGTTTTCTTTTTTGTGTTCGCAAAGTTACTGCAAAGTGACTGAAGAGCAAAATTAGGAGGGAAGTTTTTTATTTTGCGCTGTCTAATAGTAAACAGGTGAGTTATATCCGGCCTGAAGAAGGCCGATGTGTTGATGCTAAATGTCATTAGTAATGACAAAGGCCATTAAAGGCTAAAAACTCCAATCTTTTTACATCAAAAGTTTTTGTAACCTGAAACATGGAGAAAGATTACTTTTATCTGTGGTCTCTATCCGATGGTTTTATTTGCGAATAAGAAATCTAATAAAGGCCCATCCGCCAAATATTTGGAACAGCAATCCGGGAAGTCCCAGGCGTACGTCTTGCAAGGAAGCTGTGATGCTGCCTGTTTGAATAGCTTCAAAAATGCCTCCTACAAACTGATACGTAAGAACGACTGCAAACATAAGCAGGAGAGAAACTTTCTGAGCGCGGTGTGCAATGAGAGCTGCAGCTATGGCTAGAACGACTGATTTTACAAGAATTGCAGGCAGCATGGCTAGTGCCGGCATGCCGAATAACAGACAATTAATGATAGGAGAAAGTATGGCTGTAAGCAATCCCACACGCATGCCATATTTATAAGCTCCAATGAGTGTGAAGAAATAAATGGGCAGGAAGATGAAACCGCCTTGAGGAATAAGGTGGCATAACTGAGGCAAAGCAATATTGCCTAGAACAAACAGAGTTGCGAAAAGATAAGTTTTAGCTTCTTTGTAATTTAAAGAATAAAGTTTTACGGTAGATTCCATATGGCTTGTTTTTTTAATTGTTTCAAGTTAATGATTTTTGCATTTGGTCAAGAGTTTAGAACGAGATTTGCAGACCACTCATAAAGGTTGTGCGAGGCATGGGAAAGCCTGCAATAACTTCGTATTTCTGTGCCAACAGGTTTTCACCTCTTGCAAAAATACGAAAATTTGAATGAATCTGATAACTTGCAGTGAGATTCCAAAGCCAAAAGTTTTCTTGCTGTTCATTTTTACCCACAGAAGTATAAAGTCCGTTGATATATTGGAGTCCTGATGAGAGAGATAAATGACCTGACAGATAGCGCAGCCCTGCATATACTTTATGTTGTGGAGAAGCTGTAAGAGGTTTCTTCATGTGTAAAAAACTATAGTTAGCATCCAATTCCAGTTGAGACAGAATTTTGTAAATTGATTCAAGCTCAACGCCCCAATTATTGATTTGTCCGGTATTGACATTGAGACTTTTTCCGTTGACAGTTTCTGTACTGATAAGGTTGTCAGCATCCAAATAAAATATGTTGGCATTGATGCGCAGGCGGTTTTGCAGGAAACGCTGTTTGTAAGAGATTTCATAATTCATAAGGCGTTCAGGTTGCAAATTCGTGTTAGCCGGGGCATACATATAAAGTTCTCGAATAGTAGGATTGCGAAAACCTTTGCTGATGATTGTGCGGATTTCAGCTTGTTGAGATAAATGAAAAGTTAATCCGCCTTGAGGTATAAGTTCTGTTCCAACTTGTGTGTGATGATCAATACGCAAACCTGCATCTGCGCTGATCCACGAATGAAAATCCTGTCTGACATCTACGTATCCTGCAAAATCATCTTCTTGTTTGTTGATAATATCTTTTTCAACACCAGAAGAAATTAATCTGTTCCAAGCGTGTCCGCCAAAGTGTTGCCAGTCAAAACCGCCCGTAATGAGGTTGTTCTTAAAAAGAGAGATGTTCTGATAAGCTGAAATGCCTGACATGAAGTCATTATGCAGGTATAATTGCGTGGATGGAGAACTTCCGGGATGGTAACCGTCGTTTACGTGATGATGCCCCCAGCTTATGAAACTGCGTAGGGCACCGCTGCTGCTGTTGTATTGGTTTGTAAGAGATACACTGGCGATGCCGCGCAAAATGCGGGAGTCATTATCAATATAGGGATTAAATATTTCCCCCGGATTAGAGGCCTTAAACCAGGTGAGGTTTGCTAAGCTGTTCAGTGTCCAGTTTTTTGATAAATCATAGCCCAATTTTAGAAATCCCGTTCCCTCTTTAAACTGAGAATTTGTGCGTTCTCCGTCTGTACGATTGTAAGAAACACCTGCGGAGCCATTCATTTTTCCTTTTCTGAAAACAGAAGAGAGTTCGGTTTGCAGAGAACCGTAAGAGCCCCAACCAATTTGTGCGTTTCCTTGAAAACCATCTACGGGTAGTGTGCGGGTAAGGATGTTTAATACGCCGCCCATGGCATTGGAACCATAAAAGAGAGAGGCCGGTCCGCGAAGTATCTCTACTTTTTCAGCCATTGCGGTGAGGTACGCATCTGCAATGGGATGGCCATAGAGGCCCGCATATTGAGGCAGACCATCTATTAAAACAAGCAAATCTGCCATACCACCGATTCCGCGAATTTTTATGGTCCCGGCTGCGCCGTTTGCTACACCGTAACCCATGACGCCGCGACTTGTTACAAACATACCGGGAACGAGTTCGGAAATTGTCGGAAGAATAGAGGGCTGATAGTTTTCCGTAAGCTGCTGACGGCTAATTGTTGTAATTGTGGTGGGCAACTGGCGCTGGTTTGTTTCAGCACGGGTTCCGGTAACTACAATTTCATCCATACTGACAGTGTCTGTTTGTGCTGCCATTGTCAGTACCAGGAATGTAAAAACAAACAAAACGGGGATTCTCTTAAATGATACCATAGAATAAATGTTTTGAAATAGCTGATTTATAGAAGGATATATAAAGGAGAAGTTTTTGTAGCACGCCTGTTCAAAATGTTTTTGTTCTCCAACTAGGTGGCCAGAATAGAGCTTTGTTCTATGATGGAATGTTTCTGTGGATTATGTAAAAATAAGATTACTCTTCCGATGCAGCGAGAATAATTTCAGAGAGAGTTGGATGAGCGTGGATGGTTTGATTTAATTCATTCAGAGTAGCATTCTTGTTAATAAGTACTGTAACTTCCTGAATAATGTCGCTTGCATGTGGTCCCAAGATGTGGCAACCAATAATGTGATTGTTTTCGTCTGTGATAATTTTTACGATTCCATCACTTTCTCCCATTGCGAGAGATTTGCCGTTGGCTCGAAAAAAGCTCTTGTGGGTTTTGGCGACAATTCCTTGTTCTTTGCAAAAGTCGGAGGTGTAACCAACAGAGGCGACTTCAGGATATGTGAATACTGCAGCAGGAATTATATCTAGACGGATTCCATCAGATTTTTCCAAAATATGGTTTAATGCGCGACGGCCTTGAAACGATGCGGCATGAGCTAATTGACATTTGCCATTAATGTCGCCAATAGCATAAATACCTTTAATGTTGGTTTGCAGGTTGTTGTCTGTTTTGATCCCGTGGCGATCGAACTCAATATCAACGTCGCTTAAATTCAGCGAATCAATGTTTGCTGCGCGACCTACGGCCATTAAAACAATGTCCGTTTCGAGAGTTTGTTGGGTGCCTTTCAGTTCAAATCCTACTGTGTAATGGTTTCCTGCATCTTCAATGTTGTTTACTGCGGCTTGGTTGATGATGTTGATTCCTTGTGCTTTAAGGGATTGTTTCAAACGTTTGGCGATGTAATTATCAAAGTTTGGCAGAATTTCTTTGCAAAATTCCAAAACAGTTACTTCACTGCCGAATGCGTTAAAAATAGATGCAAACTCTATTCCAATGACGCCGCCACCAATAATACATAAACGCTTGGGGATTTTTGTCAAATTGAGCATTTCGGTTGAAGTGAGCACATTGGGGAGGTCTTTTCCCGGAATGGGCAAGAA
>JAQVXN010000136.1 GCA_028709135.1 Bacteroidaceae bacterium
TTTTCTTTCATTTTTCTCATTTTTTTAAATATTACCTTTGATTTCGTTTGTGGATATATTTTTTATGCTTGTAAGCTATCATATAAAAATGATCATTATGGGCAGGATGCGGTTGTGATATTGCATTCGGATAAAAAGGGATATACTTTTGAATGTGAAAGTATATGCTTTATTTTAGTGTAAATATGAACTACTGAAATAAAGCAATGATTTTTTTAATCGGGATTATTAACTTTTATAAACTTATTGTATTCAATTGAAATACAGTTGTAAAGTTGAAGTAAAGATTAATAAGAGACATATAGCAAGCTGAATTTTGACTTTTTCTTTATTAGCTGATGCGGGGAATATATTTTTGATATTTCTCTAAAGAACCTTTGAATTAGCACCCACAAAAAAATGAGAGATGTTTGTCAATTACCAATATTCGTATTTCAGAAAGCAAAAGCCAGTTTCCTGGCAGATTGCTGAATATATCTGCACAAAAGAGAATATTTTTTGAAAAACATAGACTTTTGATAATGTAGCTTTTTTGTGACAAGCTAGGCTCTTTTGTACTAATAAATAGCCATAAATGGCTTAATATGCTATAAAACAAATTGTTAAGTTTAAAAATTGATTCGAATGTATCACGAATTTTATTCGGATGAAAGAATCATTTCATTCGAATCCATTGAAGGTTTTATTCGAATGAAACTGTTCGTGCATTCGAATGAGTTTTTAGACTCATTCGGGATGTATTTTCAAGTATTGAAACATAAATTTTTGACACAGACTAGGAGTACACTATTTGACGGAAACCAAATAGTACTTACGATTTAATGTAGTAATAGAACTTGAATCAAGTCTCTTATCTAGCCTTGAGATAAAAACAAAAACTGATAAAAGAAGGATTTGCTTTAACCCATGTTTTTAACAGTTTCCTTTCTAGATGTTGCGGTATTCTTTGCCAATAAAAAAATAGAAGAGTGATTGATTTCGTCTTCTCTTTTCTTTATCTTTGCCACAAATAGCGAAAAAGGACTGTACTAGGCATTACTTTTGAGTAAAGTTGAAGATTCTGCTGCCGGTTTATATTATCTTTGTTTCGTGAATCGTTATTCCCGTAATGGGAGTGACGAACATTTGTGTGTCTATGGTATTGTTTTATATAGTTTTCTCTGTTCAATTCGATTTGAGTTATGAAGATAGCAATTGTAGGAACCGGTTATGTCGGTTTGGTTACTGGTACTTGTTTTGCCGAGATGGGTACAGAGGTTTTTTGCGTTGATGTTGATGCGAAGAAAATCGACAACTTGAAAAACGGTGTTATCCCAATCTATGAACCAGGTTTGGAAGAGATGGTCCATCGTAATCAACAAGCCGGACGTTTATATTTTACGACTGATTTAACAGAGTGCCTGAACGAAGTGGAAGTACTTTTTAGTGCAGTGGGCACACCTTCCGACGAAGACGGAAGTGCTGATTTGCACTATGTGATGGAGGTGGCTCATACCGTAGGGCAGCATATAACCAAGCATTTATTGGTTGTCACCAAGAGTACGGTTCCTGTAGGTACAGCCCGCAAAGTGCGTCAGGCTATTCAGGAAGAGCTTGATAAGCGGCATGTACAAGTTGAGTTCGATGTTGCATCAAACCCGGAATTTCTTAAAGAAGGAGCTGCCGTGAAAGATTTTATGAGTCCGGATCGTGTCGTTGTAGGCGTGGAGTCTACACGTGCCGAAGAATTGATGACCCGATTGTATCGTCCGTTTTTACTTAATAATTTTCGTGTGATCTTTATGGATGTTCCATCCGCTGAGATGACTAAATATGCGGCCAATGCAATGTTGGCCACGCGTATCAGCTTTATGAATGATATTGCTAACTTATGTGAGATTGTAGGTGCTGATGTGAATATGGTACGTAAAGGCATAGGTGCTGATGTCCGTATAGGGACACGTTTTCTTTATGCCGGTTGCGGTTACGGTGGTTCATGTTTTCCAAAAGATATCAAAGCTTTGATCAGGACTGCTCAAACGAACAATTATCACATGCGTATTCTTGAAGCCGTAGAGGAAGTTAATGAAACACAGAAGTCCATCTTGTTTAGAAAGCTATATCAATATTATAAGGAAGATTTGAACGGCAAGCGTATTGCATTATGGGGATTGGCATTCAAGCCTGAAACCGACGATATGCGTGAAGCACCGTCTTTGGTTCTGATAGATAAACTTTTGTCGGCTGGAGCCAAAGTCTTTGTATATGATCCTGTAGCTATGGAAGAAACTCGTCGTCGTATGGGTGATAAAGTTCACTATGGAAACGATATATACGATACAGTTGTAGATGCCGACGCCTTAATGGTTGTCACTGAATGGAAAGAATTTCGCCTTCCTTCGTGGGCAGCCATCAAAAAATTGATGAATTCACCGATAGTTTTAGATGGCAGAAATATCTACGATGCCAAAGAGATGCAAGAAAATGGCTTCATATATCATTGTATCGGAAGGTAGAATAGAATGTAGGTAAAGTTTTTTCAATGTAACCTTTACGGAACAAATAGGAGACAATCAAAAATAACTTAATGGCCGAACAAACACTGAAAGAAAAGACAGCAAAAGGCCTCTTTTGGGGAGGGATAAGCTATGGAATACAGACATTCCTTAATTTGGTCTTTGGCCTTGTTCTTGCTCGTATTTTGAATGCGGATGATTATGGAATGGTAGGCATGTTGGCTATTTTTAGTGCTGTCGCCTCAACCATTCAGGAAAGTGGTTTTACGACTGCGTTGACGAATAGAAAGAAATTTTGTGATGACGATTATAATGCTGTGTTTTGGTTTAGCACGTTATCAGGTTTATTTTTTTACATTTTACTTTTCTTTTGTGCTCCCTTAATTGCTCATTTTTATCACAGACCTGAGCTTGTAAAGCTTTCTCGTATATTATTTCTTTGCTTTTTATTTGGGGGATTAGGTATTGCTTCAAATGCGTATCTTTTTAAATCTTTGATGACCAAAGAGAGAGCAAGAGTTGATATTTTTTCAACTATTCTTTCCGGGTCAATAGGTGTTTATCTTGCTTTGCATGGATATGCTTATATCGGATTAGCTATACAAATGGTTATTAGTTCAGCATTAAGTTCCGTGTTGAAATTATATTATTCGCCATGGCATCCATCTTTCCATTTTAATTTTCAGCCTCTAAAGGAAATGTTTTCTTTTAGCTTTAAATTAATATTAACGAATTTTGTTATCCAAATCAATAACAATGTATTTTCTGTTGTCTTGGGTAAGTTTTTTAATGCTACTCAACTGGGTTTTTATGCACAAGGTCAGAAATGGATGGGAATGGGAAATCAATTAATTACGGGGATGATAAATAATGTAGCTCAACCTGTATTGGTACAAGTTAATGATGATAGCGAAAGGCAATGTGCGGTATTTAGAAAAATGGTTCGTTTTGGTGCATTTATTTCTTTTCCGGCAATGCTTGGCCTTGCTTTTGTGGCAAAGGAATTCATTGTCATTTTGTTAGGAACAAAATGGTTGCCTAGCGTGCCGTTCCTTCAGTTGTTTTGCCTTTGGGGAGCAATAGTATATATGTGGGTTTTGTACACGAATTTAATGATGACTCATGGTAAATCAAACTTGTACTTGTATGGAATGATTCTAACGGGAGTACTGCAAATTTTGGCTATTATATCTTTATTCAGGCTCGGCATATATGTGATGGTTATTGGGTATATTCTTTCGTATTATGTTTCAATGTTTTATTGGCAATATTTTGCAAATAAAATATTACACGTCAAGTTATTTCATATTTTAAAAGATATGTTTCCCTATTTGGGAGCGATGATTATTTCTGTATTGGCTGGATATTTTGCATCTTATTTGTTCTCTAATGTATATATAATATTAGTAACAAAGATCTTTATTACAGCACTATTTTATATAGCTATCATTAAAACATTCAATTCCACTGTTTTCAATGATGTTCTCTCATTTGTTCTTAAGAGAATACATAATTAATATTTGCATAAGTAGGTATTATGATAGGGGAAATTTTAGTATATAATGAATAAAGTAAATAATAGTGGATGGAGTTTGTTTAGTAATTTGTGGAGCTGTATGTCATTTCCGTACTACTATCCTATTCCAAATAGGTAGTATGAAAAGGTAGGGAATATTCTATGAAATGCCGTAATGAACTCCATTGAACAAAGGCTCTTGTGGTTTGTTTTTTATAATAAGAAAGTAAAAATGAAAGAAATTGTTAATTTTTGTACGAGCCTCAAAGTTGAATTTTTTTTAGTAAAACTGCTTATACTAATGAAATATTCTTTGATTATTCTTAAACTATGAAGATGAGGAAGGAAAATTTGAATCGTCTGAACAGTGTTGCTGCTGTTAGTAAGAGTAACTATTCATATTTATTATGGAAATATCAACTAAAGGAAGTTATTTGTATATTAAAAGAAAATGTACGAGGAAGAATACTAGATGTAGGTTGTGGAAATAAACCTTTTGAAAAATATTTGGAATCGATGGTTACTGAATATATTGGATGTGATGTTGTCCAATCAAGTTTGCAAAAAGTGGATGTTGTTTGTGACGCTACTGATATTCCTTTTGAAAATGAATGTTTTGATTCAATTATATCTACGCAAGTTCTAGAGCATATATCAGAAACTGATTTATGTTTGCAAGAAATGTATAGATTACTCGTAAAAGGAGGCATTTTAATATTAACAGTTCCATTTGTTTGGCCAATACACGAAGAACCTTATGATTATTATAGATTTACAGAACATGGGTTTAAGGTTTAAACTAGAACGTGTAGGTTTTAAAAATATGAAAATAAAAGCAACAGGTGGCCTTTGGATTTCTCTTGGATTAATGTTTTTGTCTTTTGGTTGTAGAAATATTAATAAGAAGACGAATGTACTATGTCTCTTTTTTTAAAGAATATACAATAAAGTATTTTTATTGATATTTAATAATATTTTTTCATTTCTTAATCGATTATTTCCATGCAAAAGAATTCCGTCAAATTATATAGTGATAGCAAAAAAGTTATAGAACCTTTGCCATTTCCAATAACAGTGACATCTCCATTATTACCTTCACTAGATGACTTTATTCCGTATTTACGTGATATTTGGGATAGAAAATGGCTAACAAATAATGGATGTTATCATCAAAAATTAGAAAAAGCGTTATGTGAATATTTGAAAGTTCCATATGTTAGTCTTTTTACTAATGGCACAATACCTTTAATATGCGCTCTACAAGCATTACGTATTACAGGAGAAGTAATAACGACTCCATATAGTTTTGTGGCAACTACACATGCTTTATGGTGGAATGGAATAAAGCCTGTTTTTGTGGATGTTGATCCTAAAACATGTAATATTGATCCAAACAAAATAGAGGCTGCAATTACTCCAAAAACTACAGCGATTATGCCAGTTCATGTTTATGGTATGCCGTGTGATACCCAAAGTATACAAGATATTGCTTATAAATATGGATTGAAAGTAATTTATGATGCAGCTCATGCCTTTGGTGTTGAAATTAATGGGAAATCGATTCTTAACGAAGGTGATATTTCTACATTGAGTTTTCATGCGACAAAAGTATATAATACAATAGAGGGCGGAGCTTTGATTAGTCATGATAAGAATACAAAAGATAGAATTGACTATTTGAAGAATTTTGGATTTGCAGGTGAAACAACGGTAGTAGCTCCTGGTATAAATGGGAAGATGGATGAAGTACGTGCCGCGTACGGATTACTAAATTTGAAAAATGTTGATGAAGCGATATTGCTACGGCGT
>JAQVXN010000137.1 GCA_028709135.1 Bacteroidaceae bacterium
GTTTTTTACGTAAGCTGCGTGATTTGTCTGACGAATATAGGCGTGAGTGAGAAGTACGATGCGATCATTTTGGTATTGCGGCAAGCGAACTACCTGGTTGGCCCAATTCATCACCGTGTCGCGTGGAGCATATTCAAGCGATAAAAACAAATAATCTTTACCGTCTGGCATCTTCATTTTGAAAGCTGCATTTTCCATGGTTTCGTATCCATCAGGGCTGATACAAGTTTGGCAAAGCATTTCCTTATTGAGTGGATTGCGGTCTGGCGTAATATAATTGCGGTATTGTGAAAAAAGTTTGTCTCCTTCTTTGGAGTAGGAATAGTCATGGTTACCTGTTGAGAGAATGTAGGGCACTTTGCCGTTCAGACGGTCGAATGCATGGGCAACAAATTCCCACTGTTCTTTAGATGTTTGGTTCCCGTCATTACTGTTTACAATCCAATCATTATATTCGACAAGATCACCAGGGCACATTACCAAACGGATATTTAGAGAGTCTATGTGATCCTCTACCCAAGCGAGCATGAGGTCCAAAATAGGTTGATTGCGAGCATATTTGGAATAATTCTGAATATCTGGAATGAAAACAAGGCTCCACGGTTTAGCTCTGTTGTTTTGGATGGTATCTGCTTTCTTTGAAAAACAGGTGGAATAGCATACAAGCAGCGTGAATACAAAAGCTAAAAATCTTTTGAATTTCATGATTTCAATATTTTTTGAGATAGCCTGTGTCAATGTGGGCAATCTGTGTTTAGAATTGAGGCAAAAGTACGCTTTTTCCGGATGATGAAGTCATAGTCATCAGAAAAAAATGATAAAGATTCAAAAGGCTGATTAATTTAAGATTGTATGCTTGAGGGTGTAGGGGTGCTTGTCATTCTTTTCTCTTACTTCAAGGCTTGTTTGATGACAATATCCCTGTAAAAAGAGTTGTGACTGAATTTTATTTTGTTATTTTTGTAAGTGGAAGTTGAAAACAACGATTTAAAAAATACAATGAAAGTACTTCATACAAGTGACTGGCATTTAGGACAAGTGCTACACAACTATAATCGTAACATGGAACAGGAAAACTTTTTTTGCCAACTTAAGAGTATTGTGGCAGAAGAGAAACCTGACGTTATGGTGGTGAGCGGAGATATTTATCATACATCTTCTCCCACAGTTGCTAATCAAAAAATGTATACGGAGGGAATTTTATCTCTTCATGAGGCGTACCAGGATATGCAGATTGTGATTATAGCAGGTAATCACGATGGGCGTTCAAGATTGGAAATAGATTCTTCTTTGTGGAGTCACTTCAAAGTTACTGTGATTGGAAACATCCAGTATCAAGCGGATGGAAGTCCTGACTATGACCGACATATTGTTAAAGTTACAGACAAAGAGGGGTGTGATATCGGCTACATCGCAGCTGTGCCATTTGATTATCCGCAGAATTTTCCAGCTGACGAAGATACGCCGCGAGAGAAACGACAAAAAGTCTTTTTTGGAAGATTACTTTCAAAAGTCAAAACAATGAATACGGAATCACTCCCGGTTGTTTTAATGGCTCATTTGACAATTACCGGAAGTGACATGACGGGGCACGATATGAGTATTGGAGGAATTGAAAGTACCGATGTTGATGATTTGGGTGATAGTTACAATTATTTGGCACTGGGGCATATTCATTGTCCTCAAAATATAAAGGGCTCTCATGTAGTGCGTTACTGTGGTTCTCCTTTACCGGTCAGTTTTGATGAAAACTATCCCCATTCTGTTACGATGGTCGAAATGGAAGGCCTCCAAGAAATTAAAGTTAGGCCGATAGAGATCTTAAATCCCATGCCATTGTTGACGTTGCCAGAAGAACCACAACCATTTGAAGATGCTCTAAATAGTTTATCAATGCTGCCTAACAACAAAAAAGGCTATTTCCGCCTGAATGTGACAATGAATGATGATTATTTACCTTCAGATTGTAATGAGCGCATTATGGCTGCAATTAAAAATAAAGCTATTCGCTATTGCTATATTAATAGGAATATAGTGGAAGGCGAAAAGCCTACAGAACAATTAAAACTTAGTATCGATGAATTGCAAGTCAAATCACCCACGGAGATAGCAAAACAGTATTTTCTGGAAAAGTACGGTCTGGACATGGATGATGAATTGGAGTCCATGATGGAAGATGCTATGAGAAAAACAAAGAGGAATGTTTTGTAAATAACTTAGACCATGACATTGAAACAACTCACAATCCATAATATTGCATCCATAGAAGATGCACGAATAGATTTTGAAAATGGAGTATTACAGGAGGATTCAATATTTCTGATTTGTGGTGAAACTGGAGCAGGTAAAACAACTATTTTAGATGCTATTTGCCTGGCTCTTTATAATAATACACCGAGATTGGATCTGAGTAATAGAAGAGAGTCATATCAGGATGAAAATGGTAAAAAAGAACAGATTTCTACGTCCGATTCTTCTCAACTGATGCGCCGAAATACTACTGAGGCTTTTGTGGAATTGCGCTTTAAAGGATCTAATGAAATTGATTATACGGCGAATTGGTCAATTAGACGTGCCCACCAAAAATCAAATGGAGCTTTGCAGCACGTAGCTTGGACTTTGACAAATGATAAAAAACATAAATCCTATGTAAAAACAGTGGAAATCAAACTGGAAATAGAAAGTGCGATAGGGTTATCATTTGAACAATATTGTCGTACGGCCTTGTTGGCACAGGGTGATTTTACTCGTTTTTTACAAAGTGACGAAAAACAGAAATCAGAAATTTTGGAGAAATTGACTGGGACGGAGATTTATTCAGAAATAGGAAAGACTATTTATCTGACTGATAAAGAAAATCTAGACAAATTCAATCTTCAAAAACAAACGATAGATAAGTTTGAGTTAATGTCCTCGGACGAAATGGATGCGACGAAGAGACACATGAATGAACTTTCAGAGGCGATTAATAAGGAAGAAATACGTCGCCAGATAATTTTGGATAAGTTGCATTGGATAAAGCAGGAAAAGGATTTAAAAGGAACTTTGGAAACAAAAAAACAACTATGGAAAGAAAAAGCCGACTTTCTGATTTCTGATGATTTCAAACGAATGGAACAGTATATCAGTGATTGGGACCAGACCGTGGAGGTTAGACAATGTTTTGTAGATTTGCAAACAGTGAACGCAGAATGCAATGATATTACTCGGAAAGAACAAGAGTATAGGGAAACATTTATTTATTTGCAAAATGGGCTGAATGCATTGACTGAACAGAAAAATCAGTGTGAGCAGCGTTTGGGAGAAGTTTGTGATAGTTTGAAGAAATTGGAAGCGGATGAAGAGATGTTTGTAAACAGTCAAAGTATATTGACAAAATTGCGCGGTATTCTCGATGCAAAAAAACAGATAAACGCGTATGAAGAGCAAAAAAGCATCTTAGAGCATCAGAGTTCTGAACTAAGCGAAAAAGTGAAGGAGAAGAAGAGAACATATGACGAGGTTGCGAAGGATAATAGTGCCAGACAAAACGACATAGATCGAAAAAACGAGGCGTTGAAGTTGAAGGGCGCGTCAGAACTGCAAAAGCAAAAAGATGATTTGCAAGTGATGATGGAGCGAATTTCGACAGCTTTGAAGTTGCTGAAGGATTTGGCTACCAAAGAACAGGATTTGGAACTAACAAAGGAACATGAGACGAGGAATCAATCAAGGTTATCCGCGTGTATGTCGCTTGGTAAGGAATTGCAAGAGACAGTTGTTCTTAAAACGAAGACTTATGAAAGAATCAAGATGCAATATGAGAAGATGGAGAAATCGATTTCAAATTACGTCAAGGAGTTGCGGGCTGAGTTGTCGGTAGGTGATAAGTGTCCTGTTTGTGGTCGGGTTATTGAAACTCTTGATAGTGATGAAGATTTTCAATCAGCCTTAAAACCATTTAAGGAAATAAAGGAAAAAGCTCAAGGAGAATTACAGCAGTCGCTGCAAAATTGGCATGAAAACAAGGCTGAAGCAAAAAGTCTTAATTTGTTGGTTTCTCAAAGTAAAGATAACACTCTCAAGGCACAACAGGTTGTGAATGAAGAAAAACAGGAGGTATTGCAGTCTTGTGAAGCCTGTGGATTATTTAATATGGACGAGGATGTAATGTCAAAGCTTAATATCCAACAAAAAGAAAAGACGCTCGAACTGAACAAGGTAACTGAAAAGTTGGACAAAGTACAATTGTTGGTACGTGAAATTGCTAATTTGCAAATAGAAAAGAACAGGTTGCAGAATGACATGGACAATGCTCAAAAGAAGCTGAATAAGGTTCAGGATAGTATGAGACAGAATCAGAGTGATATTCGTCAGAATCAAGTTTTGATTAATAGTCAGAAAATGTTTATTGTTAAAAGTGTGAATGAAATTTCAGATAAGATTTCATGGAAAAATTGGCAAACGGAGTTGCAAAGTGATGGAGATACATTTATTAAAAGATTAGAGAAAAGTGCAAAGGATTACGATGTCTTGAAGAATGAGGAGAAAGACTTGAAAAATAGGCTTGATTCTATTGCAAATGAAAAGAGAAATGTGGAAATTTCAAGAAATAGTATTTTGCAACTCATTCCGAAATGGAAAGAATTATATAGTGGGGAAAAACAGAATCTGAAAGATTTAAATATTAAATATATCAAACTCAATACAGATATTGGAATGTTGATCCAAAAAAACAAGAATGTTTCGGAGATCCAATCAAAAAAGACTTCTCAGCTCGATGCTTTTTTTATGGAACACACGAAGATTTCGCGCGAAAGATTAGTAGAACTTTTAAATGTAAATCCGTCACAAATAGAAGAGAAACGCAGTGCTCAGCAACAAAAACAAAAAGAAGAGTTTGAGGCAAAAATTAGCTATTTTGAATTAAGTGCACAGAATGAAAAGCTACAACAAGAAAAGCCTGATATGGAAACAGACGATACGATAGAGGCTTTAACGTTTGAAGGAAAGAAGCTAGATGGGCTCATTAAAACTTATAATCAGAATTTTGGCAGCGAAAAACAAAAAGTTACTCAAAATGAGAAACTTTTGGAAACGGTTAAAATGGAACAGGATAAGTTGACGTTTTTACGGCAGAAATATAATCAATGGAATCGTTTGTGCCGTCTTTTTGGTGACGCGCAAGGTGTGAGGTTTCGTACCATTGCGCAAAGTTATGTATTGCGCAATTTGTTATACAATGCAAATGGTTATTTGAAGTATTTGAGCGAGCGATATAAACTGGAGTGCCAATCTGGATCGCTTACGATCTTATTTAGAGATTTATATCAAGGAGGGGCTCTTAGGCCTGTAACAACGTTGTCTGGTGGTGAAAGTTTTCTTGTGTCCTTGTCGCTGGCTTTAGGCCTGTCTTCTTTAAATAGGCAAGGCCTGTCTATTGATACATTGTTTATTGATGAAGGTTTTGGAACTTTAAGTAGCGACTATTTGAATGTGGTGATGGACACGCTCGAAAAACTTCATCAGATAGGAGGTAAGAGGGTTGGCATTATAAGTCATGTGGAGAGTTTAAGGGAACGAATCAAAACCCAAATACAAATAAATAGAAATGGCCAGTCTAGCAGTAAAGTGGAAGTGATTCGTGTTAAATGAACATGTATAGAATATAATATGCCTAGATTCAAGAACGAAGTGCAAAAAAGTTGTTTTAAAAACATGAAAACACTCGGGGGAAGCTAAGCGGCAGGGGGCAGAGAGCCCCCGTGAGCGTCAATGAGCAATACATAAATGAAGAAGG